>APFI01000360.1 GCA_000403945.1 Desulfovibrio sp. Dsv1 | reverse complement strand
AAAATGAAAATCCCTACAACCTCAGCCTGTTAGATTTGGTGGCTTAGCCGGACAGCAATGACATGAAATTATTTTATGGCATAAGCGGGATGCTGCCAGACTGGCCTATTTCCTCTGGACAGAGAACAAAAATCTTGTCAACTTTGAAATGAAACAGTTCAAAGCGGGTTCGTTTCCCTTGAGATAACGCGGAAACCATCTCGGGACAACACTTTCTATCGCCTGTGTTGATAATGCCTTTTGCTGTTCGCGCGGTTCGGCCCCGGCGGAACCGCACCGAGAAGCGCCGGTATTTTTGAGGAACGTGTATGTCATTACAATGTCTGGTTTTTGACTGCGACGGAGTGATTCTGGACAGCGTGCCGCTCAAGACGCGAGCTTTCGCCCGTCTGGCCGAACCTTTCGGCCCGGAAGCGCGGGACCGCTTCGTCATGTATCATACGGCGCACGGTGGGGTCAGCCGCTACAAGAAGTTTGAATGGTTCTTCCGCGAAGTGCTGGGCCGCGAGATCAGCGAAGAGGAATCCGCCCGATGGGGACGCCGTTTCGCGGAATACGCCCTAGACGAGGTGCGCCGCTGCCCGCTGATTCCAGGCGTGCGGGACGTGCTGGAAACTTGGAGCGGCCGCTTGCCGCTCTATATCTGCTCTGGCGCGCCGGAAGAGGAATTGCGTCTTGTCCTGCACGAACGGCAACTGGAAACTTATTTTACCGGCATCCACGGCTCGCCTCCGGCCAAGGATCAGGTGCTGGAGCGCATCGTGCGCGATGCCGGGGTGGAAGCTGAAAACGCCCTGATGGTGGGCGATGCCGTGACGGACCGTGACGCGGCGGAGCATGTAGGCGTCTTGTTCTACGGGGTGGGGAGGGAGCTCAAGGGCGGTCCCTTCCCTTGGGGCCCGGATTTGACCGGTCTCAACGCTTGGATCCGAGCCAGAGCCTGACGTTGCGCCTTTCCTTGTGCTTATTCCCGCCTCTCAGCCGGACAAGTTCCGACTGTGAGAGCCGACCTCTTTTCCTGCTATGAAAAAATTTTTTTTGTTCTGCGGCATCTGTCTGGGCTTGGTTCTGACGGCCTGCGGTTCCGACGATGAAGATAAGGATAAGGCCGGAAAAATCGCCGAGGAGAGCACGCCCGCCACCCCGGCGGCGGAACCGTCCGCCTCGCCGTGCCCCACTCCCGGAGCTGTGGAAACGGATCCCGCCCCTTCAGCGTCCCTGCCCCCGGCCACGCCCGAGGAAAAGGCACAGGCCGACAGGATGGTGGATTTCTACAATACCGCCGCCGCGACCCTGTCCGGCGGTTGGTACGGCCTGCCCGACGTCTTGCTGAATAATGTGCGCGCCTATCTGGGAGACTGGCGGCTGGCGGCTCGGCCCGCTGTGCGCGGCGCGCGTGGAGACGCGGCGCACGGACTTGCGCCCGCCAAAGGGCTTTTCCCGGCGGAGGTGGAAGCGCAACTGGCCCAATGGGTCCGGGACATGGACAATGCTCTGGACGCCATATTGGCGGACTACAAAGCCTTGGACCGTTACGTGAAGGACGACAGCATCATAGATGACGGGGCCGTGGGTAGAAAGCTGGCGAAGAGCCTGGGCGCGTCCCATGCCGTCTTTATAGCCGCCCGCGACAGTTATCTGAAAATTGTGAAGGCGCGGGCCGCACAGGCCGAGGAAGTGTTGTTGCGCGGCCATCCCCTTCAGCGCCAGATTGTGGCGGCGGAAGAAACTTTTTCTCTTTTCCGCAAGGCCGCCGGGCTGCTGGGTCCGGAAAAGCTGGACAAAGAAGCCTTGGAAAAACTGCGCCAGAGGCTGGAATCCGTTCTTGCCAAGGCCGGACGGCCGCCGTTTCCGGCGTCGCCGGAACTGGAGCGGAACTACCGCGCCTTTCTCAAGGAAGCGGCGCTTTTTCCACAGGGGCTTGCGCGCGGTCTGGCCGAAGGTTTTTACAGTCCGCTCCGGCGTGACTTGAATAACATCGCCGCGCGCAGCCGTGATGCCTATAACGCTTTCGCGCGGGCGGCTAACCAGCCGCAGTTTTTTCACGGAAAGCGCGTGTTATGTCCCGGCAATCGTCAGTAAGCTGACGGTTACCGGGGTTTTTTATATAATATATTGATAATTATGATAAAAATAGTATTGGCAAGCTGTTTGCAAAAGTTAAGGGTGGAAAAATTTTGCGTGTCCGGCCATGTCCGGCAATTCAAGTGCGCCAAGCGCGCCAATTCCGTCAATATCGGAGGTTCAGCATGTTTTTTTTGTTGGGAGGCAATGACAAAAAAGTCCGCAAGACCGAGAAACAGATGCGGATGTCTGACAGTACCGCCCGCGTGCGCAACGTCTTTCTGGCCGGGCGTTTTCCTGTGGTGACCACCCATCATGTGGAAGGTCGCCGCATCGCCAAGGTGCTGGGCTTGGTCTGTTGCCGGGGTTATGATTCGGACGAGGCCTTTTTCGGTATGGCGGGCCGCGCCATGAACAAAGGGGCTCAGGCTATTGTGGGGTACAGTGAAAATGTGGCCTTCCATCCGGACGGCAGCAAATATTTTTCCTGCTTCGGCACGGCCGTGATGTTTGAATATGATCCGACGGATCCCGACGCCCTGCCGTTGATGCTCCAGCAGAAATTCAAGGAACGGGAACAGCAGCTCAACAGCGACATGGTTTGATGTTGATCTCCTCCGAAGACGCAAAAGCCGCCGGTTATACCGGCGGCTTTTGCGTCTGGGGATACTCCACACGGACCAGGGCCAGCCCCCCGGCCGGAGCCGTGACCGAGGGCACGGCCCGGCGGTCGCGGGCCGCCAGCAGGACCGGGATGTTTTCGGTATGGATTTTGCCTTGGCCGCAGGCCGCCAGCAGACCGGCCATATTGCGCACCATCTGCTTGAGAAAGCCATTGGCCGTGACAGTCAGGCGCAGCAGGGGCGCGTGCGGGGGGTAAAATTCACACGGCGGCAGAATGTCCAAGGCGACAGTGCTGATGTGGCGCGTCGTGCTTTCCATGTCCGTGCCCGCGTTTTGCAGCCCGGCAAAGTCCTGTTCGCCCAGTAGATAAGGCAGGGCCGCGCGCATGGCCTGCGCGTCCAGCGGGCCGCAGTCCCAGACGAATGGAGCCAGTTGTGGCGGCACAAAATTGCGTTCCTGCCAGAACTGGTAGGCGTAGGTTTTGCGCAGGGCGTCCTTGCGGGCGTGAAAGTCCGGCGGTGCGGGCTCGGCCGCCAGCACGCGGATTGCCGGCGGCAGCAAGGCATTGAGGCTGCACCGCCAAGACTGTTTGTCCTTGGCGTCGGGCACGTCGCAGTGAGCCACCTGACCATGTGCGTGCACGCCCGCGTCAGTGCGGCCCGAACCGTGCACCCGCACGGGCATTCCGGCCAGCATGCGCAGGGCGGCCTCCAGCTCTCCCTGAATGGTGGGCGGCGGCGAGGGTTTTTCTTGGATCTGCCAGCCGCTGTAGCCGGTGCCCAGATAGGCCAGCAGCAGTTTCAGGCGCATCAGTCGGGCAGCCTCATGCGGGTGATCAGCTCCGTAAATTTGGCTGTCTTGGCCGGATTGGTGTAGGTCAGAATTTCGCCGGACTGTTTGGGGGCCATGCCCGACAGAATCCGGGTGGCCACACGCTCGTCCATGCTCTCCAAGGCCTTGGCCGCCGTGCGGGGCTTCATATTGGCGTACATCTGGATCAGATTGCGGATTTTTTTGTCTTCCAGATCCCTGGCTTCATGGATCATGTCCTTCATTTTCCGTTCGGCGTTCTGCAGGTCTTTCAGACGCTGGTCCATCTGCTGGCGCAGCATAAGGATATCTTGCTGCTGGCGGGTCAGTTCCTGGGCCTTGTCGTTGGGATTGTCGGGCGGGACATTGGTTGTCACCTTGGGCGCGGGCAGGGCGGTGGACGGTCCGCTTTGCGGCAGGGAGGGAATGGCTGGGGATGCCCCCGCGCCGCGCAGGGGCAGCGGCGCGCCGTCGGCTCCCTGGCCGCGCGGAAGATTGGCCGGAATGTCCGGCGCGCCGGGCATGGTCGTGGGGGCGTTTTGTTCCACCGGGGTAAAGGGGAAAGCGCTGGACGGCTTCTGGGGTACAGGCATGTCCAGCGCGGCGGCGTGCGCGGCCTGAATGCTGCCAAGTCCCGGAATGGGCAGGTTTTTCAGGCCCAGTATGTCCAGCAGACCGTCGTCGTGGCCAGCGCTGCGGACGGGAGAGGCGGCCAGTTGCGCGGCATTTTCGTCCGGGACCAGTGTCCCAGCCTCGGCCACAGGGCCGCCCAAGGGCGCGGGAACGGGCAGAGCCTGCGGGCTAAATATTGCGTCGCCCGCAGCAGCAGTGATGCCACTTCTGGCTGTGACCGTGGGCGCGAGAAGCGCGGCGTCCGCTCCCGTCTGCGCTTGGCGGCGCGGCTTTGCGGCGGCGGCCAGTTGCGCGGCGGCGGACCCTTGGGGCAGATCGCCGGACGGCAAAGGGATGGAGGAATCCCGCTGAAGGGTTCTGGCGGGACGCGTTTCTCCGGAGGCGGCGTTGCTTTCAGGAGCGCGCGCTACTGACTTGGGGGCGGCGGGATCGCCGGGAGCGCTTCGGACGGCCTCGTGCGCATCCTGCCGCGCCATGTCGCGCGGAGCGTCGTCAAACCGGCCCGGCAGCGGCACGTCCAGCATGAGCATGCCCAGAATGGCAAGTTTGATGAAGCACAATACCGCCAGCCAGCGGAAGAGCTTAGAAAGACGGAGTCTTGTAGCGGAGGGTCGCGATTTCGTCATTGAAGCGTTGCTCCTTCAACTGTTCCGCGCGGGCATAATATTGTTTCTGCCGATCCTTGAGTTTGTCCAGCAGTTTTTTGGCTATGGCGCGGGCCGCCAGCAGATTTCTGGCTTCCTCAACCATCTGGGCCAGCATGCGTGCCTGCAGGGCAGCGGCGGCCACGTCGCCGCGCAGGCCTTTGACATACTGCTCCAGCAGCCAGCGCTCGGCGGCGTCCATCATGGCTCCGTCACAGAGATGGTCTTGGGAGCGGCGCAACTCGGCCTGAAGCTGCTCCAAGCGTTCCTGGGCCTTCTGGTGGCGGCGCTGCGCCGTGGCCAAGCGCACCTTGGCATCTTCCTCCAGTTGTTCCCGGTAGTCGAGCACTTTTTGCATTTTGAAGCGAAACGGCATGCAGGCTCCGCCTTGTTTTTGACGCTTGTCCTAGGTCGCCAAGGGAAGGTGCAATCTGCGGGCCAAAAGCTGGATCGCCCTTGGGCATGGCCCGCCGCGCGTCAGGACTTTGCGTCCGGATCGCGCGGGAGAATTGAAAATCCCCGCGCGGTTCGGTCAGACGTTCAGCGCCGCCGCATGGTTTACCGGGCCGCAACCCTTGCCGGGACTGTAGCTTCTACGCAGGGCGAGATTGAGAAATTCCTGGGCCTTGGTCACGGCCACCTGAAGGGGCAGGCCTTTGCCCAGACCCGTGGCGATGGCTGCCGAAAGCGTGCAGCCCGTGCCGTGGTTGTTTTTCGTTTTCACCTTGGCTTGGGGCAGGGCTTTGGGCTCCTGGCCGGGCAGGCAGAGGCAGTCCGTGACCACAGTGGAACTGTCCATGTGGCCGCCCTTGATAAGTACGGCTTTGGCCCTCATGGCGAGCAGTTTCTCGCCCGCCGCGAAGGCGTCTTCCACACTGGCGATGCTCAGGCCGGTCAGCATTTCGGCTTCAGGCTGGTTGGGCGTGAGCAGGTCGCAGCCGGGCAGGACTTCCTCTTTCAGGGCCGTCACCGCATCCTCCTGCAACAGGCGGCTGCCACTCTGGCTGACGGATACGGGGTCCGCCACCAAGGGGAATTTTCGTTGGCGTAGTATGGGGCTGATAGCGCGGATGATGCCTGCGGAGAACAGCATGCCGGTTTTGGCTGCGGCCACGGGAAAGCCCTTCAGCACTGTGTTCAGCTCCAGAGCCACAAAATCGGGATCCGGCGCATGGATGCCCGTGACGCCCTGGCCGTTCTGGGCCGTCAGCGCGGTGATGACGCTCATGCCGTAGCCGCCCAAGGCCATGATGGTTTTCAAATCGGCCTGAATGCCCGCGCCGCCGCCGGAGTCGGAACCGGCAATGGTCAGAATGTTGGGGGGGGTCGGCATATGCTCTCCCGTTATGGAGTTGCTGTGGTTGTGAAAAGGAAAGGCAGATTCGCAGGGCTCTGCCCGGATGGTTGAAACGCGCTGCCCGGCCGTTAGACGTTTTCCGGCGCGCCGGCCACGGCGCGCCGGCCCAGCAACATAAAGGCCACAATGGCCACAATGGCGGCGACTATGCCAATGATGTTGGAGATGCCAATGCCCATGCCGAAGCCCATGGAGGGCTCGTAGCAGATATAGGAAATGCAGACCGCTGTCATAAAGACGGCAGGCAGGGTGCAGATCCAGTGGATGCGGTCCCTGCGGGCCAGGTAGGCCGCCCCGGCCCAAAGCACGATGGTCGCCAAGGACTGGTTGGCCCAGCCGAAGTAGCGCCAGATGATGTTGAAGTCCATCTGCGAAAGAATCACGCCGATCACGAACATGGGTACGGCGATGAGCAGTCGCGGGGAAACGGTCTTCTGGGAATAGTTGAAGGTTTCGGCGATGGTCAGGCGCGCGGCGCGGAAGGCCGTATCACCCGAGGTGATGGGCAACGCCACCACGCCCAGAATAGCCAGCACGCCGCCCACGGAGCCCATCAGGGCAAAGGAGGATTCCGTCACCACGTTGCCGGGGCCGCCGGCGGCCAGAGCGGCGGCCAGCGCGTCGGGACCGTGGTAGAAGCTCATGCCCACAGTGGCCCAGACCAAGCCGATGAAACCTTCGGCCACCATGCTGCCGTAAAACACGGGCTTGCCCAGCTTTTCATTGGACATGCAACGGGCCATAAGCGGGGACTGTGTGGCGTGGAAGCCGGACAGAGCGCCGCAGGCGATGGTAATGAACACCAGCGGGAATATGGGCAGGCCCTTGGGATTCTGGTTGACCCACTGGGCGGAGTTGTAGAATTCCGTGCCGTTGATGAACATCATCACGGTGATGCCCACGGCCATGAAGATCAGGATGGCACCGAAAATGGGATAGAAACGGCCGATGATCTTGTCAATGGGCATGATGGTCGCCAAGAAGTAATAGGCGAAGATCACGCAGACCCAGAAGGCCAAGTTCATCCAGGTGGGTGTCAGCTTGGCCAGCAGCGCGGCCGGGGCGGCCACGAAAACCACGCCCACCAGAATGAGCAGCACCACGGCGAAGACGCGCATGACCTGTTTGGCGGCGTTGCCCAGATTGTGGCCCACGAATGTGGGCACATTGGCCCCGCCGTAACGGACGGAAAGCATGCCTGACATGTAGTCATGCACAGCGCCCGCGAAAATGGTGCCGACCACGATCCAGACCAGAGCTGAAGGGCCCCACAGCGCGCCCAGAATGGGGCCGAACACCGGGCCCACGCCCGCGATGTTCAGCAACTGGACCAGCCAGACTTTCCAGACCGGCATCTCGACATAGTCCACGCCATCGGCGAAGGTCTGGGCGGGCGTGGCGCGGTTGGGCTGCACGCCGAAGACTTTGGCGACAACGCTCCCATAAATGATGTAGCCGACAATCAGCGCGGCCACGGCCAAAAGAAAATAGACATAGTTTGGCATAGCTCCCTCTGTATGTAAAAGCGAATGGATCACTCAAAAATCCGTGCCTTTGATGCGCGGGCTCGCAGAATATCGGTACGTTTCAAGTAACCATAAGGCGTCCCGGCGTCAATATAAAGTCGGAATCCGTGAGGAGAAGGAAAACCTTGCCCGGCGGGGCATGGGGAGCGGGGACGCCTGAATATGTACAAAGCCTCATATAGTTTGACATCCTCCCCCGCCTAAAGTCGGGGGATTCCTATCGGTAGCGGCTCTAATGAGCCGTGCCATAGGCGAGTTCCTGCTTCAACGCGGGCGCTTGAGCCCTTCCCGCTCCACAGGCTGACACGGCATGCCCTGCCGCCAGAATGTTCAACGCCGCATTGTAGTCGGCATTGCATTCAAATCCACAGGCTGTACACTTGAATCTTGCCTGTGATGGTCTGTTTTGCTTGTCGACGCAGCCGCAACAACTGCATGTCTGACTCGTATATTGCGGAGGAACAACAAGCAGTTTTCCTCCAAGCCATGCCAATTTATAGGCAAGCTGCCGTCGAAACTCGAACCATCCCTGATCCAATATGGACTTGTTCAAGCCGGACTTGACGCGCACATTTTTCCCCGGAGCTTCACGCGTTCCGGAAGCCGAACGCGACATGTTCCGCACTTTCAAGTCTTCAATCACAACAACAGCGTGGTTTTTGCTGATTGCCGTAGTTGCCTTGTGCAGAAAGTCATTGCGTACATTGGCTATTTTGCGGTGCAGACGCTGAATTCGGGCTTTGAGCTTCTGCCAGTTGGCGGAAAACTTCACTCGTTTTGCCAACTTCCGTTGCAGCCTTGCCAGCTTTTTTTCATGCTTGCGGAAGCTATGGAGCGGTCTGACAGAAGAACCATCGGAGAGTGTCGCAAAACGGGCAACACCCATATCTATGCCCACAGCGCCTTGAGAAGGATGCAAGGGTTCAGGGACTTCTCGTTCCGTCTGGATAGACACAAGCCATTTCCCCGCAGACAGGGAAACCGTCACCTGTTTTGGTGTTCCCCCTGTTGCACGGCTTTTGCGGTAGCGTACCCAGCCGATTTTTGGCAGAAAAATTCGGCTGTTTCCTTCATCCAACCTGAAACCTTGCGGATAGCGAAAGGCGTCATGAACCCCCTTTCTCTTGAAACGCGGAAAATCCGCACGCTTGGCAAGGAAGTTTTTGTAGGCCCTATCGAGATCTTTCAACGCTTGTTGCAGAATTTGAGAATGGGCTTCAGCAAGAAAAGATGTGTCGTTTTCCTTCTTCCAATCCCGAAGAGCCTTGCAGAGCAAGGAAAAACCCAGACGCTTCCCTTCGTTTTCATAGGTTTCCTTTTCCAATGCAAGTGCCTTGTTCCAGAGGAAACGACAACATCCGGCAAAACGCCGCATGAGGCTTTCCTGCCCGGTTTTTGGTCGAAGCTGAAACTTATAGGCTTGCAATCTTTCCATAGCCGAATCATAGTTGGCCTATGAAAAAAGTCAACGACATTCGTGCAGGAAGACACTGCGTATTCCTTCTTCATGCCCATTTGGTCTTTGTCACAAGGTATCGCCATGGCGTCTTCACAAGGGCCATTCTTGACGACTTGAAGGAAATATTTGCCGGTGTTTGCCGTGATTTTGAGGCGGAACTTATTGAATTTGACGGGGAAGACGATCATGTTCATCTGCTTGTCGTCTATCCCCCCAAAGTAGCCATTTCGTCTTTGGTCAACAGCCTGAAAGGCGTATCCAGCAGACTTATCCGCAAGAAAGGCTATCCCTCGATTCAGAAAAAACTCTGGGGTGGCTCGCTCTGGTCGCCAAGCTATCTTGCCGGAAGTTGCGGAGGAGCGCCTATCTCTGTCCTGCGGCAGTATATCGAAGCTCAACGAACGCCCAATTAAAGGCAAAAATTCCAGTTAAGGTGCGCCTTATATCCCCGCCCTGAAGGGCGAGGCTTTACGGCGCGGCGGGTAACCCCGTCTATATTTATCTAAAATATATTGTTATTACTGAATAATTTTATTTTACACAAACATCTTGTGGAAAAACCGGATCATAGCAACGGCGTCGAGGCGTTCTGAACGCTTTACAAAAAAACGTCGCCTGGCAAAGTTTAATGGTGTGAAGCACAATTTCGAACTCCACATCAAAGAGTGCGAATGGCTCTATCACCGGGCTCAAACGCTTGGTGGCAAAAAAACTGATGGGCTAGAGCTCATGGAATAAATCGGAGAGTGAATGCGTGGACGCGCTCACTCCAGAATGTAGCGCATGGGATTCACCGGCACGCCATTGAGCCGTACCTCGTAATGTAGGTGAGGACCGGTGGTGCGGCCTGTCATGCCGATATAGCCGATGATTTCGCCGCGCTTGACCCATTGGCCGGGCTGCACCACCCAGCGCTGCATATGTCCATACTTGGTGACGATGCCGCCGCCGTGGTTGATTTCCACGCTGTTGCCGTAGGCACCGTCGCGCGCAGCCAAGGTCACCGTGCCCTGGGCCGGGGCCAGAATGGGCGTGCCCATGCGGTTGCTGATGTCCAGCCCCTTGTGGAACTGGCCGTTTCCGCCACCGAAGGGCGAGGAGCGCCCCCCGAAACTGGAGGATACAAAACCCACCACCGGCCAGATAGACGGCATGGAGGCCAAGGCGTCGCGGTTTTCGCGTAGGGCGCACAACAGATCCTGCTGGCGCACTTCCTCTAGGCGTACGGATTCGGAAAGACGAGCAAGAAAATTCTGCATCTTGCGCGCGGCCAGTTCCTGCCGATGCAGAGGCAGATAGGCGCGCGAGAAGTCGCCGGGCGAGCCGCCCACTTCGGCAGGGTCTTTTTCCATGTTCATCATCATCCGCAGCTTGGAATCAAAGCGCTGCACGCGCTGCAAGTCTTGGCTGACGGAGGTGATCCGTTCGGCGAGGGTGACGATCTGGCGGCGCTGCTCCTCAATGACCCGCTGGGCGTTGTCGAGATTCTCACCCAGATGGCGCGCCTGCATCCAAGCTCGCCAGAGCCAAACATTGCAGGCGATCAGGGCCAAGGCCAGCAGGCAGGCCGTAAAGCCGAACCATCCGCGCATCCGCAAGTTGCGGCTGCCGCTGCGTCCTTCCTTGAAAATGACGATATGGTATTTGCCGAGCAGCATGGAGAAGATAGTCTAGGTTGCGCTCCATCCTCTGTCAATGCGCGGCGCAGACCGGCGGGTCGGGGTTCCCGCTACTGACATTGCGGCATGAGACGTGTATAGTGCGCGTGCATCTCGCGCAGTGGATCGCAATGATATTTTGGAGCAAGGAGAAAAGCCATGCCGAAAAATACCCCCACGACCGTCGTTCCCTCCGCTTCCCCTATTCCCGAAGATCCGGCGCGGCGGACTCTGCGGGATCTTCTGCCCGAGTTTTACGCGGCCGTGGGCGAGTTTGAAGATCTGAAGGTCGCATCGGGCCACAGTCCGGAGGCGGTGGCGGCCCTGGAAACAAAGCTGGGCTTCAGCTTTTCCAAAGAACTCAAAGAATTGCTGACCCATTGCGCCGCCATCTCCATGACAGGCCTGTCCGTGAAGGCCGCCGAGTTCTGCCCCATTGTCATGCCCGGCTCCGATGCGTTGATCATCGGCGAATTTTATCTGCACAATCCCGGCGACCGCCTGCTCATGCTGCCCGACGATCCGTCCGTCTATTATCTGGAGCAACGCAACGGGGCCATCACCAAAATGGCTGGCGACATAATCGACTTTTTCAACAAGACGCTCCTAAAGTACCTGTATTCCGATTAGATAGTGTAGTCACGAGACTGAAACCCATGAAAAGATACATCCGATCCGGATAGTGGCCAGGAGTGACGCCGCATTTTTCGCGTATCGGGTCGCAGTGCCGCGCTATCGCTTCAAATGAGGGAACGCGTTCTTCATCGGGTACCGGGCCCTGCAAGGCTCCCTGTCGCAATCGCGCCGCTTCCTGCGGCTTTTTTTCGGGGGAATGACCGCTTCCATTCCCCGTCTTTCAGTCCGGGCGAGAATCTCGTCCGTGTCGCGGCCCCTGTCCGCCAAAAGTCTTTCCGCCGCAAATCCGTTAATCGGAGCGATTGCCCGAGCGCAATCCGCTGCCGCGCCCCGTATGACAAGAGCCCTGACCGGCATGCCATGCGCATCTGCAGCCAGATGCAATTTCGTGTTGAGCCCCCCTTTGCGCGGATCATGTCCCGGTTGCCTCCTCTCGCGCCCGCCGCATGAGGGTGAACCCCGCAATGACCGGCATCGATCATCAACCATGCAGGGTCCAACTCATCAATCGGAAT
>APFI01000359.1 GCA_000403945.1 Desulfovibrio sp. Dsv1 | reverse complement strand
CAGTTAAGGTGCGCCTTATATCCCCGCCCTGAAGGGCGAGGCTTTACGGCGCGGCGGGTAACGGGATTCACCTCCCCTGTGGATTCCACATAGTTGGCGTTGTAATCCCGGAACGCGATTCCGGGCAGCGTCTGTTCCACGTTGTAGCTGTAGGCGATACCGTTCATGTCCATGAAGGGCAGGCGCTCCAGAACGGGGGAAGTTCTGGCGAAAGTTTCCACCACGCCCCGCCGCACCCTTTCCGTCGGGAGGAGATTCGGGACAAGTCCCCACATATCCTCGGGCACGTTCTCGCAAAGTTCGTTGACGATGCTGGCCAGTGTTTCCTCGACAGCCTTGCGCTTGGCATTCACTTCCTGAAAACGACTGTACGGCACAGCCTGCCCACCTTCGCGAAGGTCTGCGGCGTGCGTCGTTCCGTCATGGCCGTTGTCCGTTGCCTTCATGTCCTGTACGCCTTTTTCGGCGGCGGAGCCGTTGTCCATATTTTCCATTCTACGACATGGGGGCGAAGGTTGTTCAAAATTTCCGAAGCTCGTCGCGCACCTGAAGCAAACGGGCCTTCGCCTCGTCACGTGTCAGATCCGGATCGCGCTCGAGGATGACATCCACAGGAGAGATAAGGCTCAGCCCCATGAGTCTTTCCCAGATCTGGGTCTGTTCCGATGCCGTCATGGTTGGCTTGGGGTCGTAGAAATTGACATGGAACGTGGCGGTCTCGCTCAGTTGCCGCCCCGGATTGTGAGCGTTCCATACAACGCAGAACACGTTGAAAAGGCGGCGCTCATACTCCGCAAAAAAAGGCAATGTCGTCCGCCCGCATCTCCTCGAGCTCACGATTCCCCACAATGCGGGCCACCCCGCTTTCGTCCGTTGATTCGGTGGCCATAGTGGAAGCCGGAAGGCCGTTCGTCACGGCGGCCTGTTGCTTCAGATAGCCGACAGCGGAAAGAATCTGGTCCACGGGAGCGTGGGGGCGGCAAAGCCCATTTCGCCATTATCCGGCAGGCAGACAAGCGTTCCGGGGCCAAGGGTCAGGCCCGTGTTGCGGAGCTCCTGATCCGCGCCCTTGATAAACCCTGTGGAGAAGCCCTGAAAGTCAATGAAATATCCAAGGATGGTCAGCATGCGGTTAATGTCGTCCTGAACCAGCATCAAGTCCCCCGCCCACGCTGCCAGAAAAAATCCGTCACCGGCTGGCCCCAGCAGGGCACAAAGGGCAACATGCCGTAAGGGTTTTCTTCCTCAAACAGCAAATGCCCGTTGGCGTCCAGCGTCCATAGTGAAAAGGTCACCTCGTTTTCGTCACCGGCAGAGGTGTAGTGCGTCACCTGCACGACCCGCAGGTCTTCTTGATAGACCATCGCCAGATTGCAAATGATCTTCTTTACCACGTTCAGGGAAACAGGATAGAGCTTGTCGTGGGTCGGATAGCGACGCCGTTGTCTTCCAGCACATGCTCAAGCTGGCCGTTATTGTAGTAGTCAAGCATGCGCCCAGCCTTGTCCTTGCGGCGGATCTCCGCTTCCCGCATAGTCTTCTTGTACATGGCCAGCGTCAAGTCAAATCCCGTCTGATACATAACAGCAACATTAAATTCATCATAAGGCATGTATTGGAATTTTTGTCAATGATAAAGAAATATAAATATCAACAAATGAAAGCTCAATATGATGAATACACTCTTGTTCCGGATACTTTCACAAAGTTTTTGAAAAAATCCTGTAGTGATATGTCGCTTTCAATATCCGATTTCCGATGCTGCAAAAACATCCCCTGCATCTTCGCATGGCTGGGGCACGACCGGGCGCACGTCAGCACCGCATCGCCAGTGCGGAGATAGCAAAAGCGCCCATGCGGCGAAGTGCTGCTGCAAAACACATTGGACAGAGTATAGGCCGCCAGTTCGTCCTGACGCGTTGCGTAAATCGCCCATGCCAGCGAATACACGCTGTCATCATGGAATTTATCAGACACGAAACGAGGTGAACCGTTCACAAGCTCGTAGCGGGACCGTGCGCGCATAATTTACGAAATGAACGGGAAAGCGGGAGAGGGTGGGGAGCATCCACATCGCATACGCACATCGGAATACTGTCCGTAAGTTACTTAGGTAGTGTAGCCACAATATTGTCTTGAGTTTTATTTTGTGGTATAATTCGCTTGTCTTCAAGCGCAAGCGAGGAGCACATGTCCATGATGGCCCGCAGGCGGCACGATATTTCTGATTTGGGAAAAAACCGAGCCCCATTTGCCCCCGGCCGTGAAGGAAGCTGGGGCGGCGGAGCCCACGACAAACCGGCGTTTTGTCAATGCGGTCTTCCGGGTTATGCGCGCTGGCGCTCCGTGGCGGGATCCGCCCCCCGATCCTGGCGGGCTGGAGCGACACCCGCCGACGCTTCATCCGTTGGCGCGATAATGGCGTGTGGGAGCGGCCGCTTGAAATAAGGTCCACCCTTCTGGCCGCGGATGCGCATGACATGCCGGTCAGGGCGTTTGTCACACAGGGCGCGACAAGCGGATTGCGCTCGGGCAATCGCGCTCTAATTGGCGGATTTGCGGCGGAAAGACTTTTGGCGGACAATGGCCACGACAGGGATGGGGTTCTCGCCCGGGCCGAAAGGCGGGGAATGGAATTTGAGGGGGCGTTGCCCGTATTTTTTTGAAAAATTTTTGTCTGGTATTTCAGCTGGCTGCAAATAGGTATGGAGGTGGATAACTAGCTGAAATAGCAAAAAATTCGTCGCCATAACTTTTCCACTGTCTCTTAGCCCATTTCTTGCTTTTTTCTCTGAAATATGATTTTTAAAAGTTCATTTGAGCACTTTTTACGGAACCCGCGCCCGGATGCCCGTCCGGACGCAGTTCGGCCGGTTGATTTTCGGACGCGCCGCAGCACGTTTCAAGCTCGAAAACCGCAGGATGGAGCCGCCGCGCGGCGACACCGCGTTACGGCATCGACATTGCTGAACGTCCACGCGGGCACTGAGCCGAAAAGGCTTTTTCAGAGTGCGCCAAGGCGCCGCTCGCAACGGAGTAGTGCATGACCATGAGACTGCTGATTTTTCTTTCCCTTGTCATGGGCCTTTGCTTGTCCCTTACCGGTTGCGGCGAGGACAAAAAAAATCAGCAGGCCATGTCGCCTCCGGTGGCCGTCTTTGACGTGACCGTGGCCGACGTGCCTTGGCCCGCCGAATACCAGGCCCAGGCTTCGGGCTCGCGCGCTGTGGAAGTGCGCGCCCGGGTGGAGGCCATTATTGAAAAGCGACTGTATGAGGAAGGCGACTTCGTGAAACAGGGCCAGCTCATGTTCCAGCTGGAGCGCGACCAGTACGAGGCCAAGGTACAGCATGCCGAGGCACAGTTCAATAATGCCGAGCGCGAATGGAAGCGCATCCGCCCCCTCTACGAAAAAAATGCCGTTTCCCAGAAAGAACGCGACTCCGCCCGCGCTGCCTATGAAAGTGCCAGGGCCGAACTGCGTCAAGCCAAGATCAATCTGGACTATTGTCAGGTGACGGCCCCGGTTTCCGGTTACAGCAGCAAGGAAAACTTCACTCCCGGCAATCTGGTGGGCAACAACTCCCTGCTCACCCATGTGAACCAGACCGACCCCATGCATATCGACTTCTCCATTGCCGCGCCCGAGCGCATGCGCCGCCAGCAACTGGCCGCCACCAAGCGGCTCCAGTTTCCCAAAAACGGGCACTACAAGGCGCGGCTGCGCCTGCTGGACGGAACCCTGTACAAGGGCGAGGGCGAAGTCACCTTCATCGACAGCCAAGTGCAGCCCAGCACGGGCGTTATCAAGGCCCGCGCGGTCTTCGCCAATGCCGACGGCCACATCATGCCCGGGCAGTATGTGCGTCTGTACATGGAAGGCGACGTGCTCAAGAACGCCGTGCTCATCCCGCAAAAGTGCGTGGTGCTGACCCAGAAAGGCTCGCTGGTCATGGGGCTGGACAGGGACAACAAAGTATACGCCATCCCCGTCACCCTCAGTGTGGCCGTGGGCGATCGCTATCTGGTGGACGCCGGTCTCAAGGGCGGAGAAAGAATCATCAGCGAAGGCTTGGTCAAGGCCCGGCCCGGAACCCAAGTGCGCGTGCGGGAGCCTGCAACCCAACAGCAGCAGACTCGGACTCCCACCGTTCAAAAGTAGGTACATATGGCCGCTTCCGCTAAGCCGAATCTCTTTTTGCGCCGGCCGGTACTTTCGGCAGTCATTTCCATCGTGATCACATTGGTGGGCGCGCTGGCCATGAAGGCGCTGCCCATCGCCCAATATCCGGACCTTGTGCCGCCCACAGTCAACGTGAGTGTGTCCTATCCCGGCGCTTCGGCCGAAACCATCGCGGGCACGGTACTGGCCCCGCTGGAAGTGAACATCAACGGCGTGGAAAACATGCTCTACATGACTTCCACGGCCGCTTCCGGTTCCGGTTCGGGCAGCATCAGCGTCTACTTTGCTCTGGGCACCAACCCGGACATGGCGCTGGTCAATGTCAACAACAAGGTTAACCTGGCCCAGACCCTGTTGCCCGAAGAGGTGCGCCGTCAGGGCGTGGCTGTGGTCAAAAGATCTCCGGCCATGCTGCAGGCATTTTCCTATTACTCGCCCGACGGCCGCTACGACGAGGTCTATATCCATAACTGGATGCAAATCAACGTGGTGGACGAGCTCAAGCGCGTGCCCGGCGTGGGCGACTGCTCGATCTTCGGTTCCATGAGCTACGCCATGCGCATCTGGCTTCAGCCGGACAAGCTGGCCAAATACGGCCTGAGCGTGGGCGAGGTGGCCCAGGCTATCCAGGATCAGAACTCGCAGTTCGCGCCCGGCCGTCTGGGCGATATGCCCTCGCCAGCCTCCATCCAGCTCACTTGGCAGATCGATACCGAAGGACGCCTGATCACGCCCGAGCAGTTCGGCGAGATCATCATCCGCGCCGGCGAGGACAGCGCCATGCTGCGCCTCAAGGATGTGGCCCGCATTGAGCTGGGCGGCCAGGACTACAGCGTGAGTTCCCGCTTCAACGGCGTGCCCGCACGCATGGGCGCGGTCTATCTGCTGCCCGGCGCCAATGCCATCGCCACCGGCGAGCGAGTCACCGCCCGCCTGAAAGAGATTGCCAAGACCCTGCCCGACGGACTGTCTTACAGGATCGTTGTGGATACCAACGACTTTGTTATAGAATCCATTAAAGAGGTGATCAGTACACTGGTGGAAGCCATGATCCTGGTGTTCATCGTGGTTTATGTCTTCCTCCAGAACTGGCGGGCCACACTGATTCCCTGCATCGCCGTGCCGGTGTCCATTATCGGCACTTTCGCGGGCATGTACGCCCTAGGTTACTCCATCAACACGCTGACGCTCTTCGGCATGGTACTGGCCATCGGCATCGTGGTGGATGACGCTATCGTGGTGCTGGAAAACGTCGAACGCATCATGAGTTCCGAGCACCTGCCGCCCAAGGAGGCCACAGCCAAGGCCATGAACGAGGTCACGGCACCGGTTATCGCCATTGTGCTGGTACTCTGCGCGGTATTCGTCCCCGTGTCGTTCATGGGCGGTCTGGCGGGCCAGATGTACAGGCAGTTCGCCATCACCATCTCGGTGTCCGTGGTGCTTTCGGGCATTGTGGCCCTGACGCTCACCCCGTCGCTCTGCGCTCTGCTGCTCAAGTCTCATGCCCATGACTATACGCCGCCGCGCGCCTTTGTTTGGTTCAACTACGCCTTCGGGCGGGTGACCCACCGCTATCTGCGCACCGTGCGCTTCATCAAGGATTCGAGCCTGCGCGCCATGACGCTGTTCGGCCTGATGGTGGTGGCCATCGTCTGGCTGCTCAAGGTGGTGCCCGGCGGTCTGGTACCCAACGAGGACCAAGGGTATATTATGGGTATGGCCATTCTGGCCGACGGCGCTTCCCAGCACCGGACCACGGCGGTTACGGAAGTGCTGAGCGGCTTTGTGCTCAAACAGCCTTCGGCCTCCCACGTCGCCACCATTAACGGCCTCGACATCACCTCCATATCGGTGAAAAGCAATTACGGCACCTTTTTCGCCACTCTCAATCCTTGGGGCGAGCGCAAAGGCGAGGATGAATCAGCCGAGGCCCTGACCAAAAAGGTCATGGCCGTGACCATGATGCAGCCCGAAGCCGTGGTGCTGGGCTTTACGCCGCCGCCCATCAGCGGCATGAGCACCACCGGCGGTTTTGAAGGCTACATTCAGATGCGCGGCGACGGCACCATTTATGAGCTGGAAGCCAACGCCAACAAAATGGTGGCCGAGGCCATGTCCAAAAACGCCGACGGCACGCCTAGGTATCCGGCCATCGGCAATGTGCAGAACCTCTTCTCCACCGGCGCACCCCAGCTCTACGCCAATCTGGACCGCGAGCGCTGCAAGGACATGGGCGTGAGCGTCAGCGATGTGTTCTCGGCCATGGGGGCCACCTTCGGCACGACCTACGTGAACGACTTCAACTACATGGGCCGCACTTTCCAGGTGCGTATGCAGTCCGAGGCCGCCTACCGTATGTTGCCGGAATCGCTTAATGACGTCTTTGTGCGCAACAACAAGGGCGAGATGATCCCACTCACCGCCGTCATGACCCTGGAACGGCGCACCGCGCCCCAGGTCATGGAGCGCTACAACGTGTTTCCGGCGGCACATATTCTGGGCAACCCAGCCAGCGGCTATTCCTCGGGCCAAGCCTTGGACGCCATGGAGCAGGCCGCCAACGCGGTGTTGCCCAACGACTTCAGCTTGGGCTGGGTGGGCTCGGCCCTGCAGGAAAAGCTGGCCAGCGCGGACACCACCATCATCTTCGTGCTGGCCTTGGTCATGGTCTTCCTGATCTTGGCCGCCCAGTATGAGTCTTGGTCCCTGCCCCTGGCCGTGCTCACCGCCGTGCCCTTCGGCGTGTTCGGCGCACTGGCGGCCACTTGGTTCCGGGATCTGGCCAACGACGTGTACTTCCAGGTAGCTCTGGTCACCTTGGTGGGCCTAGCCGCCAAGAACGCCATCCTGATTGTGGAATTCGCCGTGGAGTCTTGGCGCGATGGCCGCAGTCTGGACGTGGCCGCCATGCGCGCCTCGCGCCTGCGTTTCCGGCCCATCGTGATGACCTCCCTGGCCTTCATCTTGGGCTGCGTGCCCTTGGCCATCAGCTCCGGCGCGGGTGCCAACAGCCGTCACGCCATCGGCACGGCGGTCATCGGCGGCATGCTGGCGGCCACCTGCATTGCCACGCTCTTTGTGCCGTACTTCTTCAAGACTATTATGCAGCTTTCGCTGAAATTGCAGGGCAAGAAAGACCCCAATGAAGGCAAGAGCCGTTATGACGACGATCCGGAGGACATATGAACGCCCCCTATACAATCCGTCGGGCTCCGGCTTTTACCGCGATCCGCGCGCTGACGCTGGCGGCGACGTTCGCCTTGCTGTTTTCCGCATGCTCGCTGGCGCCGCGTTATGAGCGGCCTGAACAGGACATTCCAGAGCAGTGGCGGAAAGTGGATCTGGGGGCCGCGCCGCTGAACACGGACTGGTGGACCCGCTTCAATGATCCCGTGCTCACGGCCCTGGTCGAGGAATCCTTGAAAAACAATCAGGACCTGGCCGGATCCTTGGCCAAGATCGATTCCGCCGCCGCGCAGGTGGGTGTGGCCACATCCGCCCTGTTCCCGTATGTCAGCGCTGACGGCGGCGCGAGCTCGCAAAGCTCGTCCACTAGGGTCGCCAATTACAGCACTCTGGCCGACCGCACCAACACCAACTACCAGGGTTCGTTCAACGCATCCTGGGAGCTGGATTTCTGGGGCAAGTACCGCAATAACCGCACCATGCTCAGCGACGTGCTGATGAACAGCGTGGTGGGACATGAGGCCCTGCGGCTTTCCGTGGCCGGGCAGACGGCTCAGGGCTATTTCGCCCTGCTGGCTCTGGACATGCAGCTGGACACGGCCCGGCGCACCCTGAAGAGCCGCGAAGATGCCTTTGGCATCTACACCAGCCGCTACAAGCAGGGTGACATCACTGAACTTGACTGGCAGCGGGCTAGAGCTGAGGTGGAAACCGCCCGCGCCCAAGTGCACACCAGCACTGTGGCCGTGGACCAAGCCGAGGCGGCGCTCGCCGTGCTGCTGGGGCGCTCGCCGCGCGACATAATCAACAGCGCCATGCCGCGCGGCAAGGCCATTGGCATGCTGCCCTCGCCCCCGGTGCTGCCCGCCGGTCTGCCCTCTGAACTGCTGGAACGGCGTCCCGACGTGCGCGCCGCCGAATACCTAGTCATGGCTTATAACGCCAATATCGGCGTGGCCCGCGCCCGATTTTTTCCATCCATCTCTCTGACGGGCATGTTGGGCACGCTCAGCGCAGCTGTGGGCAATCTTTTTATCAATCCATCAGCAGCTTGGAGCTATGGTGCCAGCGGCACCCTGCCCATCTTGGACTTCGGCAATAACTGGTACAACCTGAAGGACGCCGAGGCCCAGAAAAAAGCCGCTATCGCGGTGTATTTGAAGACTGTGCAGATGGCCTTCCAGGACATCCGCACCTCGCTCACCTCCCAGCGCGAGGCGGACGCCATTGTGTGCAGCATGCAGATCCAGGTGAAAAGCCTGTGCCGGGCGGTGGATATCGCCCGCCTGCAATATGACAACGGCTATACCGACTATCTGACCGTACTGGATGCCGAACGCCAGCTTTTCTCCGCCGAGCTGCAACTGGCCTCGGCCCTGCGCGACCGCCTCAATGCGGTGGTCAGCGTGTGCATGTCGCTGGGCGGCGGATGGGCTGATCCGGACAAGAGCCCGAGCTTCCTGATGGTTAACACCGAGCGCCTGTTACAGGAAGAAATCAACGCGGGCAAAACGGCATCCGCCGCCGCGCCCGCGTTGAGCGGCAACTAAGCTTCATGCAAACTGAAAGCCCCGGCTTGGGCCGGAGCTTTCACGTTTCCCGCTTCCGGCTGTGGATATATGGACATGCCGGATTTTACAGAAGCACTCGGGCTGAATTGACATCCTCCCCCGCCTAAAGTCGGGGGATTCCTATCGGTAGCGGCTCTAATGAGCC
>APFI01000358.1 GCA_000403945.1 Desulfovibrio sp. Dsv1 | reverse complement strand
ACACGAATCATTGGGCAATCTCACTCCAGAAGAGCTTGCCTTCAAGCATGCTGGGGGCTCCAGTTTGGCTTTGCACTAACTGAGGGGGCTTTACACAAAGCCAGCAGGAAAACCCTATGCGGCGCCTTGCCAGTTGTTGCCGTCTTTTCTGGAACAGAGCGCCTGCTCTGGAGAGGGAAAGCTGTGCGGGCGATGGAAAGCGCATGAGGAAACGTCCTTCCTGCTCGGGCCCCATTCCCGGATATTGCAGCAGGCATTGAAAGACCCCGACTGGGCCTATTGAAATTTCTTTGCAAAGCGGGCGGATTTTCCGCGTTTCCAGGAGGAAAGGCATTCACGATGTCTTCCGCTATACGCAGGGCTTCAAACCTGATGAAGGTAACAAGCCGTATCCAGCTTCCGAAAACCGGCTGGATAGGCTACCGGAAAAGTCGCAATACGGAAGGAACGCTCAGGCAGGTGACAGTCCCGTTTTACTCCGGAAAATGGGAGAGATGTTGCCCTTCATCACGATACACCATCCGGACATATGGAGCGGCCCATTGGAGCAGCCACTGACAGGAATCCCCGGCTTTAGGCGGGGAGGATGTCAACCTCTTTTTGTGCTTCCGGATGATGCCTGGAGGCATTTTTTCTTATGGTCATTGGCTGAACAAACAATTTGCAATGCGGCCAATAGAGCGGATTTTCCTTCACAGGACGCGGCTCGTGAAAAATGGAGCAGCAATAATATTCGTAACATGCCTTCCCAAAAGGGAAAAAATTTACTATGCTATTCAAAGGAGCCTTACCTCGAATAGGGTTTCACTGTAGCGTCGCAATAGAGAAGATGCTTTCTGTCGGTCGTCACCATTCCCGTGCGGACGAAAACGCCACCGGCAATGGATATGGTCACGCAGATGAGCTTGGCCCGGGCGCTGTCCCCTTGTCTGCGGCGGGGGATTGTCGCAGTTTTATTCTTGTAAGGAGTGCAGCGTTGCAAAAGCGTTACTTTCCTATAGCGTTGTTCACAGTCGTTCTGGCGATGGTGGCCGTGGCGGGATATGTGCTGCCCGTGCCTCGCGAAGCCGTGCCCCGGCGCGTCCTGCTGGACAACGCCGGCGGTCCGGTGGTTCTTCAGCACGCGGAACACGCCTTCCAGCAGAAGATCCCCTGTGAGAAATGCCACCACGAAAGTCCGGTCAGGCGCGAGAACGTGCAGCGCTGCGAATCCTGTCACGGGGCGGCGTTCGACGCGGCCTTCAGGAAAAACCATGTGGCGGCCTTCAACGACAACGCTTCCTGCGCCACTTGCCATCACTATGAGCTTGCGGCCAAGAAGTGGGGGCATAAGAAGCATCAGGAAGAATACGGGGTGGATTGCCGCGAATGCCACCACAAAAATACCGAGATCGAAGCTGAACCGCAGAATTGCGCGGACTGCCACGACTCCGGCGCGCCCACGGGCAAGAAGGCCGAAGAGGGCACGCCGCCCAATCTGGCCGATGCCGTGCACGCTCGTTGCGTGACCTGCCACGAGGAAATGTTCGCGGCCAAGGCCAAGGGCTGCGCCCAGTGCCACAGCCAGACGGCCGTACGCGATATTCTGCCCAAGGAAGGCTTGGTCAAGCTCAATCCCATGTTCACCAGTTGCGCCGTTTGCCACGATCTGCCTGCGGAAAAGCTCATTCCCGGCCGCATGGACGCCTATCACAAGCAGTGCATGGGCTGCCATGAAAAACTGAGGAAGGGCCCCTACGGCAAGGAACAGTGCGCGCAGTGCCATACCAGCAAGTGAGGTGGGGATGAAAGAGTTATTTCAGATGTTGAATGACCCCCGTTTTCATCTGCTGTACGGGGTGACGCAGCGTTTCAGCACCGGCCCTGAGCCGCAACTGGTGCGCTTGAACCGCGAGGGCTTCAAGCTGATGGAGGGGGTGACCAAGAAGACCTTGGTCCACCCGCGCATGCGCTTGGCGGCGCATCCCTCGCCGCTTAAGGGCGACGCCTTTTCGCCCATCTTCGGACGCATTTCGGAAATCAACGAGCGCAGCATCTTTGTTGAAGCCGTGGAGCCCAACGAAGAGCAGCGTCAGGCTGCGGAAGCCGTGGAAAAGGAGAAGGTGGACCTGCTGGCTCTGCCGGAACGCGGGGCGGAGCTGGGCAAAATTCTCAAGGAGCTGGGTCTGAACACCCGTTCTCTGGGCCAGGACTGCAAGACACTGATCATCAATGGCCTGAATCCGGACCCCGGTGTGACTTGGGCCGAGCCCATGCTGCTCACCCATCTGGACAATCTCAAGGCCGGTCTGGAAGTGCTGCGCCGCCTTTCACCGGCGGAAAAGATACTGCTGGCCGTGCCCAAGGAAATGCGTCTGCACTACCACGATATTGAGGTGGCCCATGTGCCCGCCCAGTATCCGGCCAGCGTCAACGCTCTGGTCGCCAAGGCCGTTACGGGTGAGGAAAATCCCGAGGGCGTGGGCATCGTCGGGCTGCACAACGTCTGGAGCCTGGGCCGTGTGGCCCGCACCGGTCTGCCGCTCATCGAAACCGTGCTGACCATCGGCAGTTTCGAACACTCGGGAAATTACATCGTTAAAGAGGGCAGCACCATCGGCGAGCTGCTGCACTTCGCCAACATCGAATTGAAAAACGGCGACACACTGGTGCGCGGCGGCCCGTTGCGCGGCGAGAGCCTGGACAGGCTGGACCGCAGCGTGACCAAGGGCTCCACCGGCGTGTTTGTGGTGGAGGCGGGCACCATCCCGCCCATGCAGGGGCACAGCCCCTGCATCAACTGCGGAGCCTGCGTGCTGATCTGCCCGGCCCGCCTGAGCCCCAGCTTCCTTAGTCGTTACGCCGAATTCGCCCTGCATGAGCGCAACCGCGCCGAGCATATCGAATGCTGTCTGGAGTGCGGCCTGTGCGGTTATGTCTGCATCGCCCGGCGGCCCGTGCTGCAATACATCCGCCTGTCCAAGCATAAACTGGCCCAAGCCGACGCGGCCGCGAAACTTCAGGAATTGCGTCCCGTGTCCGCCGAAGGCGCGGCGGCCCCCGATGCCGCAACCGCCGCCAAACAGGGAGGTGAATGATGTCCGCATCCGCCACGTCCGTGCTTCTGGCCATGAGCGCCCCGCCATACTGGCACTGCGGGCGCACCATCCGTCAGACCAGCTTTTACATGCTGGCCGGTCTCGCCTTGGCGGTCATCATGGCCGTCTGGAACTGGGGCCTGCCCGCCGCGCGGGTTATGTCCCTGTGCGTGGCCACCGCCGTGCTCACCGAGGCTCTCTGCCAGAAAGCCGTGGGCCGGGAACTTTCGGTGGACGACTTCACAGCGGTCAATTCCGGCCTGCTGCTGGCATTTCTGCTGCCCGCCGCCGCGCCTTGGTGGCTGGTGGTGCTGGGTGCGTTCATCGCCATGACCCTAGGCAAGATGGTCTTCGGCGGACTGGGGGCCAATCCGGTGAATACGCCTCTGGTGGGCTGGGCCGTGCTCTTCGTCTCCTTCCCCCTGTTCATGGACCCCAACGCCATGCAGCTGGCCACTGACTACGTGGACCCTCTGATCCGACTCAAATATTTCGGCGCGGCCGCAGCCGACGCCATCCCCTTTACGGATCTGCTGCTGGGCGGACAGATCAACGGATTGGGCTCGGGCCAGGTGGGCGCACTTTTCCTGGGCGGTTCTTTTCTGGCCGCGCGCGGGATCATCCGCTGGCAGATTTCGCTGGGCTTTTTTCTGGGCGTGGCTGGCCCGGCGGCCTTTTACCACATGCTGGATCCGGCCCTGAACGCTTCGCCTTTCTTCCACATCTGCACGGGGTCGGTGATGCTGGGTGGCTTCTTTCTGGCCACAGAATCGGCCAACGCCCCGGCCCGGCCGCTGCCCATGTTCATTTACGGTCTGCTGGGCGGCGCGTTGACCATTGCCATCCGTAAGTACGGCGGTTATGTGGACGGCACTCCCTTTGCCATCCTTCTGGTCAATCTGCTGACCCCCTTCCTGGATCTGATCCGTCCCAAACCTTTTGGAGCGCGTTAGTCATGATCGGCATGTTGCGAATGGTGGTGGTGCTGTCGGCGCTCTGTGGACTGTCGGGATTTGCCCTGTCCTATCTCAAGATGGTCACGGCACCGCGTATTGAGGAACAGGTGCTTACCTACGTGCAGGGACCGGCTCTGGCGCGGGTGCTCACCCATGCCCGGAATTCGCCCATTGCGGACCGCCGCAAATTTCGGATGGAACACGGCACTGTCACCGTTTTTCCGGCCCTGCGCGACGGCAGGCTGGTGGGCGTGGCGCTGGAAGAGCAGGGCAAGGGCTACGGCGGTGAGATCGGGGTCATGGTGGGCTTCAATGTGGACAACGACAGCCTGGAAGGCATCGGTATCACCACGCTCAAGGAAACGCCGGGTCTGGGCATGCGCGTGACGGAACAGGCCTTTGCCGGTCAGTTCAGCGGCGCGCGCTCTCCTGTGGCGCTCACGGCGCAGGGCGGCGGCATTGACGCCGTTTCCGGGGCCAGTATTTCCTCTGGCGGCGTGGTGGCGGCTGTGAACAAGGCGGCCCAGGTCTACAACCGGCTCAAGCCGGAAATTCTCGATGTCTGGTCCAAATAGGGCGTCTTGCGCCGGACCGGGAGCGCCGTGCGCGGCGCGCTGATTTTACCGTAAGGAGGCAGCCATGACTGTCATGCAGGAATTCGCCAAGGGGCTCTGGAAAGAGCTGCCGCCTTTCCGTCTGGTGCTGGGGCTTTGCCCCACACTGGCCGTGACCAATTCAGCGGATAACGGCTTGGGCATGGGCTTGGCGGTTATTTTCGTGCTGGTGCTCTCCAACATGCTGATTTCCATGGTGCGCAGCATCATTCCCAAGAAAGTGCGCATCGCCTGCTTCATCGTCATTGCGGCCTCGCTGGTGGTGGCTGTGGAACTGCTTATGCAGGCCTACGCTTATCCGCTCTATCAGCAACTGGGCATCTTTGTGCCGCTCATTGTGGTCAACTGCATCATTCTGGGTCGAGCCGAAGCCTTTGCCGCCAAAAACGGTGTGGCCGCTTCGGTGGCCGACGGCCTAGGCATGGGCTTGGGTTTCACGCTGTCCCTGACCTTTCTGGGCTCGCTACGGGAAATCTGGGGCAACGGCACATGGTTCGGCCATGCCGTTATGTGGGACGGCTTCGAGCCTTTGCGGATCATGGTCAAAGCGCCGGGCGCGTTCATCTGCCTGGGCCTGATCCTGGCGGGCATGAATCTGATCAACTTCTGGCAGGCCCGGCGCAAGGGCCGCGACCCCCAGCCCCAGCCCCAAGGCTGCGGCGCATGCCAAGCCTGCAATATGAGCCGCAAGGCTTAGATCCCAGCCCCTGCGGACGTGTGAAAGGAGCGGCGCATGGAAATTTTCGCGATCTTTATCTCCGCCATCTTCGTCAACAATATTGTGCTGGCGCAGTATCTGGGCAACTGCCCCTATCTGGGCTGCTCTAAAGAAAAAAGCGTGGCCTTGGGCATGGGCGGGGCCGTGATTTTTGTTATCATCGTGTCCACCTGCTGCACTTGGCTCATGCAGCGCTATGTGCTGGCTCCCTATAATCTCGGCTACCTGCAGACCATTGTTTTCATCGTGGTTATTGCCGCCTTGGTGCAGTTCGTTGAGATGTTTCTGAAAAAGGCCGTGCCGCCGCTCTATGCGGCTCTGGGCATTTTTCTGCCGCTGATCACCACCAACTGCGCGGTCATGGGCGTGGCCATTCTGGTGCAGCGCGAGGGCTTCGGCCTGCTGGAATCCATGATCTGGGGCGCGGCCTACAGCGTGGGCTTCACCTTGGCCCTGCTGCTTATGGCTGGCATCCGCGAGCGGCTGGACACCTGCCGCCTGCCCAAGTCCATGGCGGGCACGCCCATCGCTCTGGTCATGGCCGGGCTGATGTCGCTGGCGTTCATGGGCTTCAAGGGCATGGGCCATTAAGAAGAGGCGTCTTTTGGCCCCCGGCGGCGTCAGGCGTCGCGCAACGTCTGCCTTTCTTGCCGGAAAACAAGATTCGTCTCTTCTCCAGAGATGCGGGCTGCCTGTTTGCCTTGCCGACGAACGGACTTGGCGGCGCGCCCACAGAACATTGCGGGTGGCATTGCTAAGTGAAAGAAAAGTCGTATCTGATAGTGAAAAGTTGGTCGCGTTATTGTTACATTAGCCGAGGTTGCCGTTATGGTCTTTGTCTCCATTCTGACCCTGTTTGCCTTGGGGCTCACGGCTTCAATCATTCTGGCCGTGGCGTCGCGTGTCTTTTACGTCAAAGAGGATCCCAGAGTGGAGGCAGTGGTGGAGGCCCTGCCCGGGGCCAATTGCGGCGGTTGCGGTTTTGCGGGCTGCGAGGGCTATGCCGCGGCGGTGGTCAATGACCCCTCGGTCCCGGCCAATAAATGTTGCGCCGGAGGCACCGCCACCAGCATCGCTGTGGGCGAGCTCACCGGCAAGACCGTGGCCGAGGCCGAACCTCTCTACGCCTTGCGGCGTTGCGACAAGCTGGCTGGCAAGGTGGCCCCGCGCTACCAGTACCAGGGCATGCCTTCCTGCGCGGCGGCGGCCCTGATGCGCGGCGGCACGGATGTTTGCGTGTATTCCTGTCTGGGGTTCGGCGACTGCGTGCAGGCCTGCCCCTTCGGGGCCATGGAAGTGCGCGACGGCCTGGCGCGCGTGGCTCGCGGCAAATGCACGGGCTGCGGCGCATGCGTGTCCGCCTGCCCGCGTGGCATACTGGAACTGACGCCCCAGCGGGGCCGCGTGGCGGTCTACTGCAACACCAGGGACAAATTACGGGCTGTCATGGATGTCTGCGACGTAGGCTGCATCAAATGCGGGAAGTGCATCAAGGCATGCCCGGCCAAGGCCGTGTGCCTGGAGGACAGCCGCATTGTCATTGACCATCTCCGGTGTCTCTCGCACGGCCCCGTCTGCGAGGAGGTCTGCGTGAGCGGATGCTCGAGGCATATTTTGCGCTCCACCCGGAAGTCCATCGCGCCCCGGCCTCCTGCGGAGACCGAGGGCGCGGCCACGACGCTGCCCACGCCCGCCAGTCAGGAACAACCCCAGCCCCAACCTCAAGCCTGAGAGGAAGCAGCATGCCGTTAAATCACAGCCGTCGTCATTTTCTGCGTGCCGCGCTGCTGAGCGGCGGGGTTTTCACCGCCGCCTCCCTGACGCCCGCTCTGCTGCCTCTGGCCGCCAAGGCCGCCTTAGCCGCTGAACCGTTGCAACAGACGCGTTTGTTCATGGGCACCGTCGTCACGATCAGTGTGGCCGCCCCTGACGCGAACCGGGTCGAAGCCGCCTTGGAGCGCGCCTTTGCCCGGGGTCGCGAGCTGGCGGACGTCTTCACCCGTTTTGACACGGCCTCACCAGTGGGTGCGCTCAACGCGCGCGGCGTGCTGGCGGACGCCCCTCCGGAACTGACGGCCTTGCTGGATCACGCTCGGCGCGTGGGCGACCTGACCGGCGGCGCGTTCGACGTGACCGTGCTGCCCTTGCTGCGCCTGCTGGACGAGCGCCGCAACCCGACGGGAATCCTGCGCCTGACTGAGAGCGAATTGCGCGAGGCCCTGGAACTGGTGGGCGCGGAATATCTGGATGTGGGCGGCGGCAGTCTGCGCTTCGCGCGTTCCGGAATGGGTCTGACCCTGGACGGCATCGCCAAAGGCCATATTGCCGAGTGCATGTCTCGCGAACTGACCGCCGCCGGTTGCCCGGACCATCTGGTCAATGCCGGGGGCGATATGGTGGCGCGCGGCCGCAAAGCGCCGGGCGCGCCTTGGCGCGTGGCTGTGGAAGACCCGCGAAAGCTGGGCCGCTATCCCCAGGTGGTGGAATTGCCCGCAGGTGGGGCCATTGCCACGTCCGGCGGCTATGAAATTTTTTACGACGCCGCGCAGACGCACAGCCATCTGGTCAGCCCGTCCACCGGTCAGAGCCCGGCTCTGGCCAGTGTGACCGTGACCGCGCCCGACGGGCTCATGGCCGACGCGCTGGCCACGGCCCTCCCGGTCATGCCCCCGCGCGAGGCCCTGGAACTGGCCGACAGCCTGCCGGGTTGCGCCTGTTGTCTGTTGCGGCGGGACGGGCTGATGCAGACGTCCGGGCACTGGCGGGGACGGACGGCATAGCGCCGTCTGATTGCGGACAGGAGTAATCTGTGGTTTCTCCGGCCTTCTTGCGTTGAATTTGTCGATCCGCCTTTCTGTGATATAGAGACATGAATTGCTTTTTGCACCATACACGCGGCTTGGCCTTGGCTGTGCCAGACTGGCGACGGCCGCGGCGGCATGGGTTAGGGGGAAAACACGCGTTTTGTCCTGAAGGACAAGGACTGCCGCGCTTTTTGGCTGGCGGTTTTCAACGACCCGTCGGAAATCAAGCGTTATCCGCACTCCTACGGGGTCGGCAGGACAGTGCCGTTCCGTTCCCGTCTCTCCTCGAAAACCTGTCCGTGCCGGGAAAGCGTAAAAAACTCTCGGGTATCTGCTCCACCCCAATGGCCACGGAAGCGCAGCGTCGGCGCATCCGTTTTGTGCAGCGTCTGAAGGACACTCTGGGGGATGATCTGGACGTCTTCGGGCGAGGCTTCCGGTCCGTGTCCGGCAAGGCTGAAGCCATAGCCCCTACAAATACCATTTTGTGTTGAAAAACAATTGGGTCTTGACTAGGCGGTGTCGTCATGAATTGATTATTTTGTGGGCTGTCTTGGGCAGTATAGTCACGAGATTATCCGGAGTTTTATTTTGTGGCATGGTTCGCTTGTCTTTAACCGCAAGCGAGGAACACATGCCCATCGCAGTCCACAGGCGGCGCGATATTTCTGATTCAATTCGGGAAAACCCGAGACCCATTTGCCCGGCCGTGAATATGGCGTGTTGGGAGCGGTTCGCTTGAAATTCCGATTGATGAGCCGGACCCCGCATGGCTGATGATCGATGCCTGTCATTGCGTGGTTCACCTCATGCGGCGGGCGCGAGAGGAGACAACCGGGACATGATCCGCGCAAAAGGGGGCTCAACACGAAATCGCATCTTCCCTCATTTGAAGCGATGGCGCGGCATTGCGATCCGATACGCGAAAAATGCGGCGTCATTCCTGGCCGCTGTCCGGATCGGATGTATCTTTTCATGGACTTCAATCTCGTGACTACACTATCTAACGCGCGCCCTTGGGAAAGAGCACCACGCCGATGGTTTTGAAAATAATGTGAATGTCCAGCAGAATGGACATGTTCTTGATGTAGTAGAGGTCGTACTCCAGCTTATGGCGGGCGTCCTCTTCGGACGCGCCGTAGGGATAGCAGACCTGGGCCCAGCCCGTGAGCCCCGGCTTCACTGTATGGCGCAGGCTGTAATAGGGAATGTCCTTTTTGAGCTGCGTCACGAAGGCCATGCGCTCGGGCCGGGGGCCGATGAAACTCATGTCGCCCTTGAGGATGTTCCAGATCTGGGGCAGCTCGTCAATGCGCACCTTGCGGATGAACTTGCCGAAGCGGGTCACTCGGCTGTCGCGGGCGCTGGCCCAGACCGCGCCGTTTTTTTCCGAGTCCGCGCGCATGGAGCGGAATTTGTAGACCGTGAATTCCTTTTCGTACAGGCCCACGCGGTCCTGACGGTAGATCACCGGGCCCGGCGATTCCAGGCGCACGATCAGGGCGGTCAGCAGCATGACGGGCGTGGCCGGAATCAGCAGCACCAAGGAGATCAGCACGTCCAGAGCCCGCTTCAGCCGCCGTAGCGAGCCGCGCGTATTCAGGGAAAAACCCTCGGTCTGCAACAGCCATTCGTCGTTGATCTGCGAAAGGGGCAGACGCTGCGCCACGTGCTCGTAAAAACTGCGGATGTCCACCACCATGCTGCCGCGCAGCTTGGCTTCCAGCAGGTCATGGGCGATATCGTCGTCAATGGGCGCGTCGGGCAGCAGCAAAATCATGGTGGCCTTTTTTTTGCGCGCCACATCCAGTGCCTTGAAGGGCGGTCCCAGGCAGGGACCAGCGTCCGGCTCCTGGTCCCGCTCGCCCACATAGCCGATGATTTTTGCCTGCGGCAGCCCCTCGGCCAGCAACTGGCGCACCTTGCCCGCGCGGTCCACGCCCACCAGCAGAATGCGCAGAGGATGAGTCAGCTTGTTCGCATTGCGGTAATAGAGCCAGCGCCAGCCCAAGCTGAAGGCCAGGGACAGGGCGAAGAGCATCAGCAGGCTTTCGCGGTCGAAACGCCAGTGGTCGAAGGAATAGGAGGCGGTGGCCGAGGAGATGATGCCCAGCACGCAGGCCACCAGCACCCGCCCCGCGGTTTCCTTGAAGTCTTCCTGGCCTACGCTGTAAGCGTCCAGAATGTAGAAAAAGAGCATGTAAAAAAAGACCGTAAACAGCGAAGCGCCGGTATAGTCGTGGAACACGCTCAAATCCGGCGCGATGGCGGTCACGCCGGTGACGGTCAGCGCCAGCAGCAGGCAGAAGATGTCCAGAACCTGCAAGAGCGCCATGCGATATGTACTGATCATTGCACTTCCTTTTATGCCCCGACGGGCACGCGCATATCTCGCAGGATGTGGGCCGCCACTTTTTCGGCGTCGAATTCCCCGACGGCCAGCTCACGCCCGGCCACGCCCATGCGGACGATGCTCTCCGGCGCGAGGATGAAGCTTTCCATGGCCCCGGCCAGCGCTTCGGGGTCGCGCAACGGAACCATGCGTCCGTTGATCCCGTCGCGCACCACTTCCCGGCAGCCGGGCACGTCCGTGACCACCGCCGCGCGCCCCATGCTCATGCCCTCCATGATGGATGTGGGCGTGCCTTCCCGCCAGGAGGGCAGCACCAGTACATGGGCTGCGGCCACATAGGGCCGCACGTCTCTGGTTTCGCCCAGGTATTCGATGCCGTTTTCATGCTCCCAGGTTCTGATCCGGTCAAGGCTCACGCTGCCCAGCCCCTGTTCCGGCGGACCCAGAAGCTGAAAGCGGGTGTCGGGATGGCGGGTCCTGAGCATGCGCGCGGCCTCGGCGTATTCAGGCAAACCCTTGGCTTCCAGCAGGCGGCCTACCAGCAGAAAGATCACGGGGCCGGACGGCGGCAGCTTGGGCAGGGGCGCGAGGGCGAAACGCGTGATGTCCACGCCCGTGCCGCGCGCCGTAAGCACCCGCGCGCCGGGCTTCAGAATGCCCGACTCGCGGAAGATGCGGATGTCGTCCTGATTCTGGAAAAAGACGCCTTCCGCGTTTTTGAGTGCCTTACGGTAGAGCAGGACGCTCAGGCGGTTGACGCATTTCTTGAACAGGCTGTCAGCTTCGAAAGCGTAGCCCAGGCCGGTGATGGTGGCGTAGATGTGCGGCACGCGCGCGCGCCGCGCGGCCATGCAGCCGTAAATGACCGGCTTGATGGTGGATGCGAAGAGCAGATCGGGCTTTTCCATGGCGAAGATCTGCCGCAGTTGTGTGAAGGTACGCGCGTCATGCAGAGGGTTGAGCCCCTTGCGGTCCAGTTCGTAATGGATCACCGCCGCGCCCAGGGCATCCAGGGCCGCTTCGGCCTCGGGGTCGCCGGGCGGCACGCAGCAGAGCGCCTCATGGCCGCTCTGGCGCATCCGGCGGATCAGCACGCTCCAGAAATTGGACAATGCCTTGGCCTGGTTGCCCAGGACGATGATTTTCATGCCTTGCTTTCTCCCCTCCGTCATGGCCGTGGTCCGCTTGTCAGGCGACTGCGGCGCATGGCCTGCCTATAGCACCTGCGTACGATTCTGAAAAGAGGGCCGCCGCGCGACGTCTTTACAAGGCCGTGCCGCGCGCGATACAAGAGGGCCGGTCCGTCAGGGCCGTCATTCATCAACATTCAGACCGCAAAACAGGATATAGCCATGAGCGCGTATGCCGCCTTGTGTGAAAGCATGACCGCCGCCCCGTCCAGCTGGCTGGTGACCGGCGTGGCCGGTTTTATCGGTTCCAACCTGCTGGAGCATCTTCTGAAAATGGGGCAGACCGTGGTCGGCCTGGACAATTTTCTCACCGGTTACCAGAAAAATCTGGATATGGTCCATGATCTGGTGGCCCCGGAAGCTTGGAAGCGCTTTACCTTCATGGAAGGCGACATCCGCGACTTGGACACCTGCCGCAAGGCCTGCAACGGCGTGCAGCACGTGCTGCACGAGGCGGCGCTGGGTTCGGTGCCGCGCTCCATCGACGATCCCCTGCTTTCCAACAGCTGCAATATCGACGGTTTCCTGAACATGCTGGTGGCCGCGCGCGACGCCAAAGTGGAGAGTTTTGTGTACGCCGCCTCTTCTTCCACATACGGCGACTCGCCGGAACTGCCCAAGGTGGAGGACAAGATAGGCCGTCCGCTCTCGCCCTACGCGGTGACCAAGTATGTGGACGAACTCTACGCCGACGTCTTCGCCCGTTGCTACGGTTTCACCAGCATCGGCCTGCGCTATTTCAACGTCTTCGGCCAGCGCCAGGACCCCTATGGCGCGTATGCGGCGGTAATTCCGCAGTGGTTCGCCAGCCTGATCAAGGGGGAAACCGTCTACGTCAACGGCGATGGCGAAACCAGCCGCGACTTCTGCTACATTGACAACGTGGTGCAGGCCAATCTGCTGGCCAGCAGCGCCCGCGACGAGGCCCGCGACAGAATCTACAACGTGGCCTTCGGCCAGCGTACCACACTCAATGAGCTTTTCGCGCTGATCCGTGAGGAAGTGAGCCGCCATCTGCCAGCCGCCGCCACGGCCGAGGCCGTGCGCCGCGATTTCCGCGCGGGCGACGTGCGCCATTCTCTGGCGGACATCAGCCGGGCCGAAAAACTGCTGGGCTATGAACCGGGCTACAGCGTGCGTCAGGGTCTGCGCCTGGCCGGGGACTGGTATGCGGCTAATCTGTAATGTGCCGTTGGCCCTTTGAAAAAAGAAAACAGCAAAGCCCGCTTCGGCGGGCTTTTGCGTGCGGCGCAAACGCCGTCACGGATGCCATATGCCGCGTCCGCGCTTCCCTTTTTCATTGTCGGCGCTTTTGCTTCTGGCGCTGCTTCTCTCGCCGCTTTTCTCCTCGGAAGTTTTTTTCAGGCGCGTCCGGGGCGGGTCCGGTCGTCCGGGAAGGGGATATCCTTTTTACAGCGTTCTAGCCGTTTGCGGTAGCGGTCCGTCTCGCTGTAGACGCAGCCGCAGTAGGGCTGGCGGTACAGGCCCCATTCCCTGGAGCGGTCAATGCCCGTCTGCCAGTCCGTACGAAAATCGCGGTAGACAAAGTCGGGGCCGCCTTTTTCCGCCAGCTTGCGACCCGTCGCGGCAATAACCTCGTGCGGCTGATGGCGGGAGTAGAGCAGGCTGGTGCTGAAGCAGGCGAAACCCAGAGAGGCGGCCTCGGCAAAGGCGGCCTCCACGCGGCTTTCACAACACCATGCGCAACGCGCGGGCGGTTCGTCCCGCCCGGCCACGGCGCGCAACCATGCCGTAATGTCCCACGCCGCGTCCGCGTATAGAATCTCCACGCCCAGCCGCTCGGCGCACTGTCCGGCGGCTTCGCGGCGGCGCAGATATTCGGCCAGCGGCTGCACATTTGGATTCATAAACCAGGCCGTAACCGCATAGTCCTCGTCCAGCAGACGGGTAATGGGCATGATGGCGCACGGTCCGCAGCAGACGTGCAGCAGCAGGCTGTTGTCGCCGCGCGCCGTTACGGGGTCTAGGTGCGGATCGCTATTTCCAGGCATTTTCCGAAATCCTGTTCCATCTCGCGCAAGGTGTCGCGCTTGTGGTTGAGCAGATAGAGACCCAGTTCCCGCGAGGTTTCGAAAACGCACTTTTCGCCGTTGGTTGCGCGCAGCATGCGGCGCAGTTCGCGCAGGCTCTGCAGGGCCTGCCATTCCAGGTTGCGGCGCTGGCCTGTGCCGCCGCATGCCGGACAGGGTTCCATGGTGATGGCCAGAGCCGAGGAGCCCGTGCGCTGGCGCACCAGTTCCAGCAGCCCGAAGGGGCTCATGCGGGCCACGTCGTGGCGGGCGCGGTCGTTTTTCATGGCATGACGCAGGGTTTTCTCCACATCCAGGACATGTTTCTTGTCGCGCATTTCAATGAAGTCGATGACCACCTGCCCGCCAATGTCGCGCAGCCGGAGCTGGCGGGCGATGGTTTCAGCTGCCTCCATATTGGTTTTGTAGGCCATGGCCTCGAAATTGCCTCTACCGGAAATCTTGCCCGAGTTGATGTCGACAGCCATCAGGGCCTCGGTCTGGTCGAAGACCAAGCGGCCGCCTGAGGGCAGAATCACTTCGCGGGAATAGATCTGATCCAGCTGGCGGCGCAGGCTGAAACGCTCCCACATGGACTGGCGGATATCGCCGTGCAGGCGCACCAGATCCTTTTTGCGCGGGAAGAGCAGGCTGACCGTGTCGCGGATGCCTTGGGCCACGTCCTCATTGTCCACCCAGATTTCGCAGACGTCGTCGGTGAGGTAGTCGCGCACCGCGCGTTCGGAGAGGCCGGGTTCCTGATGGATCAGGGCCGGAGCCGAAACCTCTGTGGCTTTTTTGCGGATGTCGCGCCAGAGGCGCTTCAGATACTGAAGATCGTTTTTCAGCGTGGTTTTGGTAGTGCCCGCGCTCACCGTGCGCACGATGACGCCCAAGCCTTGGCCGGGATCAATACCGTTCATCATTTCACGCAGGCGGGCGCGCTCTTCGTCGTTTTCCACCTTGCGGGAAACGCCGATCTGTTCCTGTCCCGGCGTGAGCACCAGAAAACGCCCGGCCAGCGACAGCCAGGTGGTCAGAAACGCGCCCTTGTTGCCGGTGGGTTCCTTGACCACCTGCACCAGCACTTCCTGGCCCGCTTTGAGCACCTTCTGGATGGGCGGAAACTTCTTGCCCTTGGCCGGTTCGTGATGGGCCTGCCAGTATTCGGGGTGGATTTCGTCGATCTGCAGAAAGCCGTTCTTGCCCGCGCCGTAGCTCACAAAGGCGGCCTGAAGGTTTGTGTCGATATTGTGGATGACGCCCTTGTAAATATTGCCTTTGATTTTGCGCTGGTGAAGCATGTCCAGATAATATTCCAGCAGGCTGCCCTCTTCAGCCAGAGCCACTTCCACCTGCTCGCCGGGCAGCACACTGATGAACATGCGCCGTTTGCCCGTGGCCGCGTCGGCTTTGGCCTTGGCCGCTGTGGCGCGCACGGTGGATTTTTTGCCGCTTTCGTTCTCGGCGGCCGTGGCGCTTTTGCCTCTGCCCTTGGGGGCGGGGACCTCGGATGCGGTTTCGCCGACATCGACCGGGGAGGCGGCGTCGGCGTCGCCGCTGTCGCGATCTTCCTGGGCCGTTGCGCCGGTTTCGTCCTTCGGGGCTTCATCCGTGCTCATGTCATCTGTGGCGGTTGCGCGGTTTTTGCGGTTCCGGCTGCGGCCGCCGCGTCGTCCGCGACGGCTTTTGCGGATGGGTGTTTCGGCGCTGTCCTCGCCCTCGCTTCCGGTTGTGGCATCCCCGGCTTCCAAGGGTCGGGTTTCTTCCGGCTCCGCCTGCTCAGCCGGTTCCGCCGCTGCGGTCAATTCCGCCGGGGCGGAACTGGTCCAAGAAATTCTTTCGGGGATTTTGGCGGCGGGGGCGTCCGTCGTGGATGCGGGCAACGCCTCCTCCGCCGTCAAAGCCGGGGTGGCCGCGGTTTGCGTCGCGCCGTCCGCAGGCGCTGCGGCTTTTTTTGCGCGCGAACCTCGCGTGGTGCTGCGGGCGCGTTCGGGAGCGGCCTTGGCCGCGCCTGTCTGCGCCGCTTCAGTTCCCTCCGGCCCGGATACCGCCGGGGCCGCAGCTTTGGTTCCGGCTTTGGCTGTGGCGGTGCGGCTTTCGCGCGGCTTGCGCGCGGGAGCGTACATGGAGCTTTCCGCGGCGGCGGCATCTGCGTCTGGCGTGTCCCTGACGCTTCGGGCGCGCGGCGCGCGCGCCGTTTGAGCGGCGGGCCTTTTTACACCGCGGGAAGATGCGCGTCGTTTTGGGGCGGGAGCTTCCGTCGGAGCTTCGCCGGAAACGGAAGGGGCCGTGGAGGCGGAAACGGAAGAAACAGAGGCGTCCTGGCTTGCGCCATCCGCGCCGGGGGATGCGGCCGCGGGGAAATCCTGGTCAGTGGTCATGAAAATCCTTCTGGCGGCAGTGTGAAAACAGCGCCGCGAAAAAATTTGTGAGTCGGTCTGTCGGGCTCCGTATGAGATATGGCGGCGGCAACGCCATTACGGGCGCGTGTTCGCCGCAGGCATGCTGAACCTTATTCGAACAGGATACGTCTTTTGCAAAAATATACAAGAAATCCCATGCGCCCCGTCTCGCCCGCCGCGCAGACGGCAGGCGGAAAAGTTCCGCGCGGGCGGCGTCAGTGATTTTCGAGCACGCGCAACTCCGCCGACAAGCGGCCGGAATTGGAGCGCAGCACCACGTAGCCGCCCTGGGCCAGCGCGCCGGGGTTGACCACCACAGTGCGGCCCACGCGGTCCACAGCTCTGGCCTCATGGATATGGCCGCAGAGGCAGATGTCGGGCTGGGCTTCCTCCAGAAATTCGCGCACCGCCGTGGAACCCACATGGACGTCACCGGGGATTACGTCGCAGGCCGTATCCTTGGGCGGGTTATGGGAAACCAGCACCGTGTGCGGATAATGTCGGGCGCGCTGCCAGCATGCGTCCAGCCATGCCGCGAAGGCGGATTCGGGAAACTCGCTGGGCGTGCCGAAAGGCGTGAAGGTTGACGCCCCCACGCCGAAAATGGCCGTATCCGGCGTCAGTTCGCGGGTGACGGTATGCAGGTTACAGCCCTGCTCGCTGAGCCACGTGTCCACTTCAGGCCGGTCCATATTGCCGATCTGTGCCCAGACCGGCAGGGCGCAAGCGCGCAGGACATCCATGACCAGTTCGGCCTGTTTGACGCCGCCGGTGATGGTCAGGTCGCCGGTGACGATGATACCGTCAGCCTGGGCCAGTTCCGGAATCCGTTCGAAGCAGGCGGGCTCGTCGTGGATGTCGCCCACGGCGATCCAGAGATAATCCTGCGCATCGGCACTTGGCATGGCGTCCCATCCTTTGTTATAAGAATTGTAAAGCAACCCTGCCATAACTCGCCACAGATGGAAAGGCCCGCCGCCATGCATCCCGCACAGTCCGCATCCCTCTTGTCCCCGGAACCCATGGAGTCCATTGCGGCACGCAAGGCCGCCCTGCGCGAGCGCATCCGCAAACTGCGCCGCAACCACACGCCGGGTCTGGCGCGGGCGCGCAGTCTGGAGGCCCAGCAACGCCTGCTGGAGGCCACCTGCTGGCGCAATGCGCGCTCCGTGGCGCTCTATGTGGCGCTCAAGGGCGAACTGTCCACTGACAAACTGCTGGATACGGCATGGAAGAGCGGACGCGCGGTCTGGCTGCCGCGCGTCCGGCCCGAAGATCCGGGACGCATGGAATTTGCGGCCTGCACGGGGCCGGAGCAATTGCGGCCCGGCCCCTTCGGCCTGCGTGAGCCGGAGGACGGTCTGCCGGGCATGGGGCCGGAAGATGCGGGCAAGGCCTTCAAGCCGGATCTGCTGGTGCTGCCGGGTCTGGCCTTTGACCGGCGCGGCGGCCGCCTGGGTTTCGGCGGCGGCTATTATGACCGCTTTCTGGACAGTGAACTGGCCTGCCCGCGCGTGGGCCTGTGTTTCGCCTTCCAGATCACCAGAAACCTGCCCCTCGAACAGTGGGACCAGCGCGTGCACTATCTTTGCACGGAAGAGCAATTCCTGTGTCTGTAAAGTACATTCCCTTTCAGTTTCCCGGCCTTGAACACGTCCGCTGCGCCTTTCAGGTCCGCGCCGCCATGCCCGGCGGCAGGTACCGCGACGCATATGACGGCGGCAATATCTCCTTCAGCACGGATGACGACCCGGACCGTGTGGCGGGCACCCGCCGGGACATGCTGGCGGCCTTGCGGGCGTGCGGGCTCGCGGCCTGGGCGGAACTCAACCAGGTGCACGGCGACGCTCTGGTCTTTGAGCCGGAAGCCGTGGCCTGCGGGGCCCGGCCCGCGGCGGAAGGCGATGGCATGGGCACCTCCCGGCCCGGCCTGGGCCTGCTGATCAAGACCGCGGACTGCCAGCCCCTATTGCTGGCGCACAAGAGCGGTCGCTATGTGGCGGCCCTGCATGCGGGCTGGCGGGGTAACCGCTGCGATTTTCCGGGCACGGGCGTGGCCCGTTTCTGCGCGCGCTATGATCTCAAAGCCTGTGACCTGCTGGCTGTGCGCGGTCCCAGCCTGGGGCCGGGGCGGGCGGAATTCGTCAATTTCGAGCGGGAATGGGGCGACGGCTTTCGTTCCTGGTTTGATCCGGACACGCAAACCATGGATCTCTGGAACCTAACCCGCCATCAGTTGCGGCAGGCGGGCCTGCCGGAGCGCCAGATTTACGGCCTGGATCTCTGCACGGCATCCAATGACGCGCAATTTTTCTCCTACCGGCGAGCGAAAAAGTCCGGCCGCCAGGCCAGCCTGATCTGGATCGCGGCCTGAACCGCACCCGCATTGACAGTGCGCCGTGCCTAAGGTACCGTTGCGGAAACGGTAGCCGGATCTGCACGCAGCGGCGCGCGCCGGCTTGAAAAGGGAATCCCGTGTGAAACGGGAGCGGACCCGCCGCCGTGAGATCCATCAACCGCGCCCCATCTTGCGCCACTGGAAACGGGAAGGCCGGGGCAAAGGGATCAAGCCGGAAGACCTGCCGTTGTCCCAGCTGCCCGCGCTTTAGGGCCGTTCATACATGAAATGCGTCAACTGCTCTGCAAGGATTTGCAGACAAATCCTTGCCGCAAAATGCGAGCATGCGGGCTTTGCCCGCCGTAAACGAGCGTTTCAGGTGTTGCATGCTCCAGGCGCGGCAACGTCTCCGGCAACGGGTTTTTGCGGTAGGCCTTGAGGATCACCGCCGTGTCCGCGCCGCCCAGTTCCGCCGCCAGATTATCTTGCCCGTTGGTGCCGGGCAGAATGCGCAGGCTCCCGCCGCCCTCGCAGAGCACCGTGCCCGTGCGCGCGGCGGCGGCCTGAAATGAGGTGATACCCGGCACTATCTCCACCGGCAGATGGGGCGCAATTTCCCGCAGGGTGCGCAGCAGATAACCGAAGGTGCTGTAGATCAGTGGATCGCCGATGGTCAGAAAGGCCGCGTTTTCGCCGCCTTCCAATACCTCACGGGTGGCCTGAACGGCCTTGAGCCAGGCTTCCCGCAAGACTCCGGCGTCGCGGGTCATGGGAAATTCCAGCCGCAGCAGGCGCGCGTCGGGCCGCAGATGGGGCCGAGCCGTATCCAGGGCGGCGGAATAGTCGTTGCGCGGCGAAGCCGCCGCCAGAATCACATCCACCGTGCGCAGCACGTTCGCGGCCCGCATGGTCAGCAGGTCGGGCGCGCCGGGGCCCACGCCCACGCCGTAAAGAGTTCCGTTCATTGCTTTTCTCGCTCATCCGCCGGGTGTAACCATTTTTCCAGTTCTTCCGCCGCCTCCACAGACCTGGGGCCGGGCCGGGCAAAGCGATCCTCGTCCACCACCAGCACGCGGCCCGCGCGCGCGGCGCGCAGATCCCGGTAATGGGCGCGGTCGGTCAGGGATTGCGGATCGGGATTCATGGGGCCTTTCTGGATCAGATAGGCATCCGGGTCCGCCTGAATCAGGGCCTCTTCGTTGAAACGCACCAGCTTTTTGCCGTCGCCGACCACGTTTTCACCGCCCGCCGCAGCGATAATTTCATTAACGATGCTGCCCTGTCCGGCGGCCAGCAGGTTGGGATAGCGCACTTCATAAAAAACACGCAACGGCTTCCGGCCCGCGTTGCGCGCCCGCAGCGCAGCCAGGCGAGCTCTCCAGTCCCGGATCAGCCCGGCGGCTTGCCGCTCTCGGCCCGCGAGCCGTCCCAGCTTCTCCAGCACGGCGAACATCTTGTCAAAGGAATCCATTTCAAAGGTCAGCACATTGACGCCCAGCCTGCGCAGGGCCTCGGTCTGCAACAGGGCCTCGCGCCGTCCGGCAAGCTGGAGCACCAGATCCGGCTTTTGGGCCACGATCAGCTCCGCGTTGGGCCGCATGTGGGTTCCGACGGCGGGCAGGTCCGCCAGTTCCGGGAACTGGGCGTCGGCCACGGTGCGCGCCGCCAGCAGGTCGCGCGCGTCCAGGGCCAGCAGCAGTTCGCTGTAGGCGCCGTACAGGGCAATGATCCTTGTGGCGGGCCTGTCCAGCCGCACGCTGACGCCTGTGTCGTCCGTCACCTCAATGGACGGAGCGGCCTCAATCCGCCCCGCCGACAGCAGGAGCGTGAACGCCACAATCAGCGGCAGGGAAATCGCCGCTCCACGGTCCGGCCGCGCGGCCCGGCAGGGCCTGGGGCAATCCCCAGCGGGGATGCGGAAAAACGCGGATGGGAATGTCGTACAGGGCACTGAGTTTCTCCTCGGTAAAAATCTCGGATGCGGGGCCGTCAAAAAGCATTTGTCCGTTTTTCAAGCCGATCAGCCGGGTGGCATACAAGGCGGCCAGGTTGCAGTCGTGCATGGCCATGAGCACGCAGGTCCCGGCGGCCCGGCGGCGCTCCAGCAGGTCGAACAGCTCCACCATGCGGGCCAGATCCAGACCGGCGGCCAGTTCGTCCAGCAACAGCAACGGGCTTTCCTGGGCCAGCGCCCGCGCCAGCAGCACCCGCTGCAGCTCCCCGCCGGACAGCTCGTCCACACGGCGTCCGGCCAGCCCGGCGGCTCCGGTGGCGGCCAGAGCCCGCTCCACGGCTTCGTAGTCCATCCGCCCGTAGCCGCCCAGCCAAGAGAGATAGGGATAGCGCCCCAGCAGCACCATCCGGCGCACGCTCAGGCCGGGCGGACATTCCACGCGTTGCGGCACCACAGCGGCCAATCGGGCGCGCTCACGCGGGCGCAGGCTCTCCAGCGGTCTGTCCGACAGGCATATGTCGCCGCCCTGGGGCCGCAACACGCCGGAAACGCAGCGCAGCAAAGTTGTTTTGCCGCTGCCGTTGGGCCCAAGCAGGGCCACACTTTCACCGCAGCGCGCCTTCAGGCTTATGCCGCGCAGCACGGGCCGCGCGCCATAGCCCGCCGTCAGGGCGCGCACATCCAACATCACTTTTTCAGGTGAAAAATTTTTTTCGCCGGGCATCAGCGCCTCCGCACCAGCAGGGCGAAAAACGGTCCGCCCAGCAGGGCCGTGACCACGCCCACAGGCAATTCCTGACCGCCGCCCAACACGCTGCGGGCCAGCACGTCGGCCCAGATGAGCAGCACGCCGCCGCCGAAAAACGCGCCCGTCAGCAGTGGGCCGTGTCCCGGCCCCAGCAGGAGGCGCAGCACGTGCGGCACCACCAGGCCCACAAAGCCGATCACCCCGGCCACGGCCACGCAACCCGCAGTCATGCAGCTGGCCCCGGCCAGAAGCCAGAAACGTGCCCGGCCCACGTTGAGGCCCAGTTGCGCGGCCTGCTCGTCACCCAGGGAAAGCACGTCCAAGGCCCGCCAGCCCAGCCCCACAGCCAGCAAACCCGGCGCAAACGCGCCCAGCAGCAGGGGCAGACTGTCCCAGCTCCGTCCCTGCAGGGAACCGAGAATCCAGAACACGATGCTGGTCACGGACTCTTCGTTGAGGGCCTTGACCAGAGCCACCAGGGCTCCCAGAAAGGCGGCCACGGCAATGCCCGCCAGAATCACGCTTTCGCGGCTGAAATCCCCCCTGCCCCGCCCCAGCCACAGCGCGCCGCACAGGGCCAGCAGGGCTCCGGCCAGGGCGGCGGGAGCCACCAGCCCGGCCTGGGAAAGTCCGAACCGGGTGGCCAGACCGCCGCCCAGAGCGATAGCCATGCTCGCCCCGCAGGCCGCGCCCGCGGAAATGCCCAGCGTGAAAGGATCAGCCAAGGGATTGCGCAGCACGCCCTGCAGGGCCACGCCCGCCACAGCCAAAGCCCCGCCGCACAAGGCCGCCAGACAGGCCCGCGCCAGGCGGATCCGCCCCACCACCAGCAGGCGGGAGGCGTCCACCGGCGCGTCGCTCAGGCCCAGGCTGACGGCCAGAGTCTGAAAGACCTCGCCCGCGTCCAGCGGGAACGGCCCCGGCAGGCAGGCCAGTGGCAGAGAAATGAGCCAGAGCGCGGCCAGTCCGGCCAGCGCAAGGCACAGGGATCGCGATTCGGGCGGCCTGGAAAAGACAAAAGCGGTGTCTGTGGGCATACACTGCGGGGCTTGCGGACAAATAACTATCCCCGGCAAAACCGGTTTTTTTATCCGCGCCTATAAGGCTCTATTGCCGGCCGCGCCCTGGCAGGCGCGTATTTGATCTGGCATCCGCATTTCTGCTGCTTGCGGTCCGTAAACGGGTTTCCAGGGTATGTGAAGATGCCGCTGGTCTCCCTGTTTGTCCTGATTCCAGCCGGTGTGTTATGTATTCTTGAATTTCCGCCTTCTTCCTGCCCACCGTATCCGCCTTGGAACCAACGGCGCCAAAACTCCCTATTGCGATATTTAAACTTCAGGCCGCCGAATTGCCCATACAGCATCAGGCTGCGTTTACCCTTCAGGTAAGCCCATAAAACCCGACACGCTCATTTCCGGAGGTATTTCGAGCGGGATGCGGACATGGGACAACACCCGACCCCGGGTATTTTTGCGTCCTTCCATTCACACAGCTTACGGAGAATTTCGCCCGCCGCCCGTTTTTTCTCACCACGGGAAACCTGGCGCGATATTTGGGAGCAAAGACCATATGCGATTATTTGCGGTTCCATTTTGTACGCGCCACGCTTTTAGGGTCGCCTGTGGGGACCTCCTTTTGATCTGTCTGCTTGCGGTTGCCAGACCGCAAGGTTTTTTAGCAAATCAAAAGGAGTTTGGCTCGGATGCGTATAGCTGAAAGCCTTTTGAAACCTCCCGCCAACCGGGGGTTTTCTTAAATAAGAAAGGCCTCTTCCATACTGGAAGAGGCCCGTATTTCCTCTGCCTGACCAGCAAAAACCCGTTGCCGGAGACGTTGCCGCGCCTGGAGCATGCAACACCTGAAACGCTCGTT
>APFI01000357.1 GCA_000403945.1 Desulfovibrio sp. Dsv1 | reverse complement strand
GATAAAACAGCGTACGCATGGGACACCTCCGTGCCTCCTGCATCCCCTGTTTTCCTTCCCTTGAAAATAACGAGGCCTGAACCTAGGCAAGATTCTATAATGTTAAAGGCTACAAGAAGTGTTGACACAACAGGAATTTTGTTTACTGGCAAGGAGGACAAGCCTTTTATGAAAGAAGTGTATTCTTATGGTACCCCACTGGAATAAAAGGCGAAATTCGACGTAGCCAAGGAGCAAAGGAACGTAGTGTCAGCACTCCCTACGGAGCATCCGGCAGCAAGGGCAGCTTGGTCGGCGAAGAAATGGTCACGCTGTGACGCACTTCGGCCTTGCCGTCGACAGGCACCGTCACATCCCAGAAAAGCATATGTTCTTTCTCGTCCTTCTTTGAGGACGGGGTGTCGTCATAACGCACGCTGACACCCTGGTCCACGATCTCGGGCTCCGGACGCTCCAAGCGCACGGTCACGGGCTTGGCGTGGCCGTTGGTGACAACATAGGTCCAAGCCCAAGTCCAGTTTTTGCTCGTGTCGATGAAGCCGCTTTCACCGCGCTTTTTGCTGTCCGCCGTGGTGGTCACACTGACGCGCGGGTCCGCGCCGAAAAAGAGCGTGGCCTCGCCGCCGCGCGGGCGGAACAGGCCCTGGGCCACGCTCTGGCCGTTCACGCTGTACTCCGCCCGGCCGTCCGGCCAGGCTTGCTGCGGCGGCAGAACATACTTTGCCATCAGCCAGACGCGGCTGTCGCTCACGCCGGGCCGGGCCAGCCATTGCAGGGGAGCCTTCCAGACGTCGGTAGTGATCAGCAGGCGTGAGCGTCCCTCAGGCAGGCCGCGCACGGTCGGGGTCCAAGTCGCATATACGCTGCTGGTGTCCAAGTTTACCGACGCGTTGTCCTGCGTCGGGGCGTCCTCAGTCGCCACGGCCATGTGATCGGCTTTGCGCGCCTGCATCACGGGCGCGGGTTCCGGCTTGGGGGAAGAATCCACCACCCAGCGCGGCAGGGGGGCGGGCTCGCGCGGGCCGCTGCCGCTCGTGGCCAGAGTCAGTTTGGTATTCCGCCAGTCCATGCCCGTGAACTGCCAGACTTCGGCCATCATCCGCACGTCGATGATGTCGCCATCGCCCTTTTCCACTTGGGCATTGAAGCTGTAGATGGGCTGCCAGCCGCAGTTGCGCAGGGTATAGCTGTAGCGGACGGGCAGCTTGTCCACGCCGGACACGGCCTTTTGCAGGGTGACGCTGATCCGCTGCCCCAACTCGGGGCTGGCGGGCAGGCGTTCCAGCTCCTGCCGCACAAGCTTCAGGCGGCGTCCCAGATCCAGCTGTTCGCGGGCTAGGCCGGAGATCGCATCCTGCATCCTTTTTTCACGGTGCTCCAGTTCCGAGAGGGTGATGGTCTCGGGACGGGCCTGCCAGAGATCCAGCCGGGCGTTCACGGCGGCCAGCCAGCCGTTCAGGCGGGCCTGCTCAGCCAGCAGTTCCTCGCGCAGCCGGGCCAGATCGCCGCTCTGCTCCAGAGACTGGGGCACGGCGCTCCAGCGGGCCACGCTCTGACCGGGCACGACCAGTTGCAGGTTTTCCGCGTCGTCGGGAATCACAAAATGCAGCACGCTCACACCGTCTTTGGTCGTGACCGGCGCGTTTTCCTCCACGTCAAGCACGCCGCCGCCGGGCGACAGCAGGACCGAAACCGGATTGGCCAATTCGGGCTGCTTCGCCGGGGCCGCCTCGACATCCGCCGCCCGTCCGGCAAGAGACAGGCAGAACAACGGCATCAACAACAAAAGCGCAAGGCCCGGCAGCGGCCAAAGCAAGGTTCCGGGCCTCCGCCATACTGATGTCATACTTGTATGCATTAAACCTCCACAGCTTCCGCCGTTTCGCCGGATAACGCCGGGCGATGCTGACGCCGGCGCGGGGCGGGCCGTTATCGTGTCAGTTTGCGGAATTTGGGGCGGTGCGGCGTTTCGGCATCCTTGCCCAAACGCTTTTTGCGGTCTTCTTCATATTCCGTGAAGTTGCCTTCAAAAAAAATCACGCTGGAATCGCCTTCAAAGGCCATGATGTGAGTGGCCACGCGGTCCAAGAACCAGCGGTCATGGCTGACGACCAGCACGCAACCGGCGAAATTGTCCAACGCGTCTTCCAGGGCGCGCATGGTGTTCACGTCAATGTCGTTGGTGGGTTCATCCAGCAGCAAGACGTTGGCTCCGGACTTGAGCATGCGGGCCAGGTGCAGGCGGTTGCGCTCTCCGCCGGAGAGCACGTCCGCCTTTTTCTGCTGATCCGCGCCGTGAAAATTGAAGCGCGTGCAATAGGCGCGCGCGTTGATCCCGCGCCCACCGAGCCGGATAGTCTCCTGCCCGTCGCTGATCAACTCATAGACGGTCTTGCCGGGCGTGAGCGACTCACGCCCCTGGTCCACGTAAGCGAACTGCACGGTCTCGCCCACGCTCAGGCTGCCGGAATCCGGCTTTTCCTGCCCAACCAGCATCTTGAACAAGGTCGTTTTGCCCGCGCCGTTGGGGCCGATGATTCCCACAATGGCGCCCGCCGGAATCAAGGCGTCGGCCTTGTCCATAAGCAGACGGTCGCCCATGCTCTTGCACACGCCCTTGAGCTCGATGACGCTCTTGCCCAGACGCTGTCCCGGCGGAATGTAGATTTCTAGATCCGGCGCGCGCTTTTCGCTCTCGTGTGAAAGCATGGCCTCATAGGCGTTGATCCTGGCCTTGCCCTTGGCGTGACGTCCCTTGGGCGACATGCGGATCCATTCCAGCTCGCGGGCCAGGGTTTTCTGACGTTCGGCCTCGGCCTTTTCCTCGCCGGACAGACGTTTCTGCTTCTGCTCCAGCCAAGAGGAATAATTGCCCTTCCAGGGAATGCCCCGGCCCCGGTCAAGTTCCAGAATCCAACCGGCCACGTTGTCCAGAAAATACCGGTCGTGGGTCACGGCAATAACCGTGCCGGAGAAGGTACCCAGATAGCTCTCCAGCCAAGCCACGGACTCGGCATCCAAGTGATTGGTGGGTTCGTCCAGCAGGAGAATGTCGGGATTCTGGAGCAGCAGGCGGCAGAGGGCCACGCGGCGGCGTTCGCCGCCGGAAATTTTGTTCACCGGTATGTCGCCGGGAGGGCAGCGCAGGGCGTCCATGGCCATTTCCAGGCGCGAGTCCAAGTCCCAGACACCCTTGGCGTCCATGAGTTCCTGCACTTCGGCCTGTTTGACGATGAGGGCGTCCATTTCCTCCGGATCCATGGGGTCGGCGAATCTGGCGTTGATTTTCTCAAACTCTTTGGCAATGGCCGTAAGGTCGCTGACGCCTTCTTCCACCACTTCGCGCACCGTACGCGTTTCATGGGCCAGGGGCTCCTGTTCCAGATAGCCGATGGTATAGCCGGGGGCCAGCACGGTCTTGCCCTCAAATGTCTGGTCCACACCGGCCAAAATTTTCAGCAGACTGGATTTGCCCGCGCCGTTGAGGCCCAGCACGCCGATTTTGGCCCCGTAAAAATAGGAGAGGGAAATGTCTTTCAACACTTCCTTCTGGCCATGGCGCTTGGACACGCGGATCATGGAATAAATAATCTTGTCCGGTTCGTTGCTCATAGGCTCCTCGGAGTCTGGGGCCCCGCGCGCGGATGAAAACTGTCCCGCGCGTGTCCGGCCCGGATGTGCAGGAGATAGTAGCCGGGACCAAAGCGTTTTTCAAGACTGCCAATTCAGCGGCCTTCCCGCCCGCGCCTGCCAGCATCCGCGCTCTCTGCCAGTATGCGGAACGCCTTTACGTGTTCTCCGCTTTCTCCAAGCAGCCGGAGGACTCTTTGCCGCGCCTCGCGCACAGGTTCAGCGCCTTTGTCACCCACTTCATGGGCGTCGTCATCATCGCCTGCTCGGCCCTGCCCCATTTTTCACCGGCCCCGGCCATTGCGGGGCGCTGTTGTTCAATGACTTTCACACCCGGCCGCTCAGCGCGGCGGCAAACAAGGAGCATACATGAACAGCCGCTTTTTCCCCATTCTGGGCGGCGCCATGACTGTGGCCGGAACAGCCATCGGCGCGGGCATGCTGGCCCTGCCGCTGATCTTCCAAACCCGCATGCTCCGCTCCAGCCAAGCCATTCTGGAGGTCAACCTGCATTTTCAGCCGGGCGACAGCTTCCACACTCTGGTGCGCGAACTGCCGGGCCCGTTCTGGAGCACGCTCAACGGTCTGGCTGTGTCCTCTGTGCTCTACACCCTAGTCTACGCCTGCGTTAGCGGCGGATCCGTTGGCGCAGCAGGGCCTCGCGCCCCTGTTGGACGGCACGCCGCCCCGTCTGCTCTCCAGCCTCTTCTTCGCCCTGCTGCTCGCAGCCTGCGTCTGGTAGAACTCCAAAATGGTGGGCCGCTTTTCCGTGTTGCTGATGGGCAGCATGACCCTGTCCTTCCTGCTTTCCATCAGCGATATGATCGGCCATGTCAGCTTGGACACACTGCTGGAGGTCGAGGACGGCGGTCAGGCCATCTTTGCCTGGGGCGCAGCGTCCACCTACCTGACCTCGTTCTGCTTTCCTGCCTCGATCCCGAGTCTGGTCAAGCATCTGGGCAAGGAACCCCGCACCACCAACACATGCCTGCGCTACGGCACATCATCGCCCTGGCCCGCTTTTCTCCTGGATTGTGGCGGCGGCGGACGGCAATATCCCGCGACGGCGGCAATGTGGACAACCTCTCGCCGCAGGCAACAAACCTGAGCGGAGTCGCCCCGCGCATCCTGGTGGCCTTTTCCCTGCTGGCCGTGGGCACCTCCTTTCGGGAGCGCGGGGCTGGGGCTTTTTGACTGCATGGCGGATTTGTGCAATTTTAATGACAGTCGTCGGGGCGCACCAAAACCCTGCTGATCACCTTCGCGCCGCCCATGCCCTGCGGCATGATCTGGCCGGACGGTTTTCTGCCCGCTGCGGGGCGGACGGAGACGTTTCGCCGCGCACGGCTACGCCGTGCTTGGCTGCGCGCTTCTCATCCCCATGCTGTTATGCGCCATTCTTGTGGCTGTCTGCCACACGCTCTTTGCCTTCAAACTCTTACCCATGTATCACTAAAAGGAGAAGATCATGAAAAAGGAAGTCATCAGCACCGATAAAGCGCCCGCCGCCGTGGGTCCGTACAGTCAGGCCATCCGCGCGGCAGGGAATCTGCTCTTTCTTTCCGGCCAGGTGCCCCTTGATCCGGCCACCGGCAAACTGGTGGAAGGCGGCATTGAGGAACAGGCCGCGCGGGTCTGCAAAAACCTGGAGGCCGTTCTGGAATCCCAGGGCCTCAGCCTGGACAACGTGGTCAAGACCACGGTTTTCATCACCGACATAAGCAATTTCCCAAAGGTCAATGAAGTCTACAAGCAATATTTCAAAGCGCCCTGCCCAGCCCGCTCCTGCGTGGAGGTCAGCGCCCTGCCTCTTGGCGTGCAGGTGGAAATCGAAGCCATCGCCGTGGCCTGACGCCCGGTCCGCTTCCGCGTTTTCCCCAGGCGGAAGAGCGCGACGGATCTTCCGCCCGTTCCAAGCTAGGCTCTGTCCTAAAATAAGCCCCAGACTTTTCGCCGCTCTGTTGGTCTGCTGCTTTCCATGAGCGGACACAACATTTCAGACGAAAAGTGGGCCATAATTGGGCCGGTGTTGGCAAACAGTACTGAAGCCAGATGCCGAAAACGTAAGGATGACCGCCTGATGTTTGATGCCGTCCTGCTGATCATCAAAACAGGAGCGCCCTGGCGGGATTTGCATCCAGAATTTGGGACATGGAAAACGGCGCATGAACGCTTCCCTAAACGGGCTAGGCTTGAGGCCTGGGACGGCGTTCTTCAAATGTTGCCCATAAACGCGGAACCTGAAGCCCTGATTATTGATGCCGCCTTTATCAGTCTGCGCCAGCGCGGTGCCGGCGCAAAAGGGGGCGCTTCAATCAGGAGAGCGGGCACGGCAAAGGCGGATCAACCGCCAAGGTTCACGCTGTGGCTGATGCCCTGGCCAACCCTTTGCACATTCGCCTTGCCGCAGGCAATGTAAACGGCATTGCATTGTTCCCGCATGCGACCTGATAGAAGGCTTGCCAGCGGATAGGCTCCTTGCGGACAGGGCTTATGATGCGAGTAAACTGCTTGCGTTGGTGGAACGCCAAAACCGCCAGGCGGTCATTCCTCCAGAGCCAGGCAGATTGATCCAGCGGGAGTATGACACTCATGCGTGCAAAGAACGCCATCCGGTTGAGTGTTTATTTGCCAGGCTTGACTCATTCCGCAGGGTTGCCACCCGGTACAATCCTGATGCCTCATTTGGCTGCAATGAACTGTTTAGAGACAGCCCCCAGGGCGGGCAGCGGAGCTGCCTTGCGGATAGCGCACTGCGACGCTATGTCAATACAGTTTCAGCCAATTCCCGCTTTGCGCCTTGCTGTCTGAAAAAATCCAGCTTTTCGCGGCTGGCGGTTTGATGGGGGTTAAGCCTAGCCAAGACCATTGCATAAGTGTAAGCTGGCTGCCAGCTTTTCTCACCGATGCCGAATTCACGGATACCGAAGCCGGAAACGTTCATGGCGTCATACAATTGGCCTCGGCGATCCCCGGTCTGCTGCTCATCCCGGTCATCAACCGGATGAAGGACCAACGCCTTATCGCGGCCGCTGTCGCTGAAATCGCCGCCCTGGGAACAGTCGGGTTGGCGGTGGCCTCGGGCTTGGCGCCTGCTTGGGGGAGTTGCATCGGTTTCGGAACCGGAGCGGCGATCATTCTCGGACTTATGTCCACCGACCTGCGGCCCGATATGCGCCGGAGCGATCCATGACATGACGCAAAGCTGGGCTGTCGTTTTTATGTCTGCGCTGTGCGTTGCACAGTCTTGGGACTGTTCGGCTTGGACGCGGACGGGGGACATACGGATCGATTCCTCATGCGTCCGGGCGGTATGTTTTCCCGGCGATATGGACCACAAGCGGGTCTACTCCGGATCCCGGGCTATGCTCCACACAGAATGGAAATGCCTGACGCTGATTTCCGCGTCAGCTTTTTTTAATCGGAACATAGCTTCCGGCAAATTCCCTTCCTTTGCCGGAGAATTGCTCTTGGCGCAGCCCTGTTCGCCGCATTTGCCCGCCCGGCGCGAGACGTGTATGCTGGCTGGCGGGGAACGTATCCGCAATACAACACGAAGGTTGAAAACCGTGTATGAAGCAAGTCGTTATTCACACTGACGGTTCCTGCCTAGGCAATCCCGGCCCCGGCGGATGGGCCGCCGTGCTCCGCCTAGAGGGCACGGAACACCGCAAGGAACTGGCGGGCGGCTTCCGCCTGACCACCAACAATCGCATGGAGATCACCGGCGTGCTGGAGGCCTTGGCATCCCTCAAGGAACCGTGCGCAGTGGCGCTATATACTGATTCGCAATATGTCCGCAATGCGGTTGAAAAGGGCTGGCTCAAATCCTGGCAGAAGAAAAAATGGATCAAGGCCGACAAAAAGCCGGTCAAGAACGTGGACCTCTGGCAAAAGCTGCTGCCGGAACTGGACCGCCACGCTGTGCGCCTGCATTGGCTGCGCGGGCACGCGGGTCACGCGGAAAATGAGCGTTGCGACATTCTGGCGCGTGCTTTTGCCGGGCAGCGGGATCTGCCGCCGGACCCCGGCTTCCGACCCGAGGACGCCTGACGCTGCGCGCCATGCTGCCGAACCCCGACGCTCTCTGGCACGCCCTGTTCTGGCCCATGCTGCGCCTGCTGCTGGGCCTAGCTGTGGGCCTGCTCATCGCCAACCTGCTGGAGGCCCTGCGCTGGACACGGCATCTGGCCCATCTGGCCGCGCCCTTGGCCCGCGCGGCCCATCTGCACGACTTGGCCGGGGCGTCCTTTTCCTTGGCTTTCGTCTCTCCTGCGGCGGCCAACGGCCTCCTGTCCGACAGCCATGCGGCAGACAAGATTTCGGGTCGAGAACTGATGCTGGCCAATCTTTTTAACAGCCTGCCCGCCTATCTGGTACATACGCCCACCATTTTCCTGCTGACCTGGCCGGTGCTGGGCACGCCCGCCGTGATTTACGTAGGCCTCACCCTGCTGGCCGCCGCCGGGCGCACGGGCTTTACCGTACTGCTGGCGCGCCGCCTGCTGGCACCGCCCGCGCCGGACTGCCTGACATGCAAGGCCAACGGGAAGGCACGCACGGATTGGTGCGCGGCTCTGCGCAAGGCATGGAAGCGTTTCCGACGCCGTCTGCCCAGGCTCGTGTATTTCACGGTGCCAGTCTATGTACTGATGTATCTTTTGCAGCATTACGGCTTTTTCAGCTTGGCCGAGGAATGGCTGACCGCGCACATGAGCTGGCTTTCTTTCCTCAAGCCGCAGGCCATGGGCATCATTGTGCTGCATCTAGCCGCCGAACTGGGCGCGGCCCTAGGCGCGGCGGGCAGCGTGCTCCAAACCGGGGCGCTCACGCCGCGCGACGTGGTTCTAGCCCTGATGGTGGGCAATATTCTGTCCACGCCCATGCGGGCCATCCGGCACCAGTTGCCGTCCTATACGGTTTTTTTCCGCCCTGCCCTAGCCTTGCGCCTGATTCTGGCCAACCAGTGCCTGCGCGCCGCCAGCATGGTTCTGGTGACGCTGTTGTATTATTATCTGCCATAAGGAGAAGGACATATGGCCGGACGCAAAACCGCAACGGAGTGACTGGCTGATTTCAAGCAGCACATCGTCCGCGCGCAATAGGTGTTCGCGCATTTTGCCGGCCGGCTGGGCATCGCCCCGGAACTGGCGCTGCGCACGGCGTCCTGTTTCGGCTCCGGGCCGGGCGGGGGTATACGGTCCACCACGGCGACGGCGCGGCACTCGCGGGCATCCCCCGCGCGCAAAACGGAGAAGACACTATGACTACAACGAAAGCGGAAAACCAAGTGCGGATCGTCAGGCCGGAGCATACAGGCACGCGCGTCACGGTGCTCGTGCAGCCCGAGGAGAACCGCCTTTCCCTGCCGCGGCCCAAAACCGCCCGGCAGCTGCTGGAGGCTCTGGATTTGGCCGAGGAAAGCGCTCTGGTGGCCCGGCAGGACGAATTGCTCACGCCTGACCGCCGTATCTGGCCGGATGACGACCTGCTCGTGCGCAAGGTGGCTTCGTCAGGCTAGAAGTCATTTCATGATTCCCTGATGACTCTTCCGAGTAAAATCATGGAA
>APFI01000356.1 GCA_000403945.1 Desulfovibrio sp. Dsv1 | reverse complement strand
GCCATTGTCCGCCTGAACGTGTTGAGCCAGGCAAGAAGCCGTTCGATTTTCCGGCGGCGACAATAACGCCGCAAGGGGCGACCATCCTGCGTTGTCTTGCGTTTTCGATTGCGCCGATGTGGCGCCATCATCTCAATCCCTGTGCAGGGCGAGCGGAAGACCGGAAGCGTCTGCAATAACCATGAGCCTCGTACCCTTGCCCCGCCTGGTCTTTCCCCCTTTTGCACCCTTTCTTTGCCACCACGAACGTGCCGTCAATGAAGCATTTCGAGAGGCTTATGGCCCCACGCTCTTCAGGGTCACGGGCGAGTGCCTCGGGGATGTTTCGGAATACGTCCGTTTTGCCCCACTTGCCGAATCGGCGACAGCAGGTTGACGAGGACGGGAATCTCTCCGGCAAGTCAGCCCAGGCGGCACCAGTGCGCAATACTTACAAGATGCCGTTCGGTACAGGGCGGTCACCATGAACAGGAGGCCTTCCCCGCACGGAGGAAGCCTCGCTTGCAGGGAGAGGTTCCAAAATTGCCCATTGTTCATATGTTAATCCCTGGTATTTGCTCATGAAATTCGATTACACGATTTTCATGACTTTTTCTAAAATTATGAAATGGCTTCTAGCCTTTCTGGCGCTGCCGCTCTGGCTGGCCGTGCCGTATGCGGGCTTCCGGCTGAAAAAGGCGCGTGAAAAACACCGGGACGCGAGGGAAGACACCTTCCCGCTCCCGCTGACAGGCGGCCCGCTTTCGGGTACTGTGGCGACCATGAACACAATGTTCCACAATTTTCAAAATGTGCTGACCCATCTGGACAGCCTCGGTCTTTTCCACATGGACATGCGCTTGGATCGTATGCGCTGCGTCCTGGCCGCCTTGGATCTGACCCGGCCCCCCTTCGCGGTGGTCCAGATTCTGGGCACCAACGGTAAGGGTTCCACGGCGACCTTTCTGGCATCGCTCTGCGCGACCCACGGATGCAAAACCGGCATGTACACCTCGCCGCATTTCGTCTCGCCCGAGGAACGCATCCGCGTGAACGGCCGGCCCCTGCCCGGCGAAACCTGGACTGCGCACGCCAACGCGATCATGGCCGTGGCGCCCCCTCCCGGCGGCCTGACTTATTTTGAATTTCTCACCGTGCTGGCCCTGCTGCTCTTCCGGGAAGAATGCGTGGACGTGGCCGTGCTGGAGGCCGGGCTGGGCGGACGCCACGACGCCACCACAGCTGTGGCCGCCGACCTGCTCTGTTACGCGCCCGTCGCCTTGGACCACAAGGACGTTCTGGGTCCCACCCTCGCGGCCGTCGCCGGGGACAAGGCCGCCGCCGTGCGCGGCCCGGCCCCGGTCTGTACGGCCCCGCAATTTCCCGAGGCCGCGCGTTGTCTGGAAGAAGCCGCGCGCGCGCGCGATGCGCCGTTATATCAGGCCGAGGCCCTGCCCGCCACGTGGCTTCCCCGTCTGGGGCTGGCCGGACCGCATCAGTTGACCAACGCCGGGCTGGCCCTTACGGCATGGCGGCAGCTGGCCCCGCTGTTGGACAGACAGATCGACGATGCCGCCGCCCAGGCGGAAGGTCTGGCCCGCGCCTTTTTGCCGGGCCGCTTGCAGAGCGTACCCGGCACAGAGGACTACCCGCCCCTGCTGCTGGACGGCGCGCACAATCCCCACGGCATGCGCGCCCTGCTGCGGGCGCTGGATTATCTGGAACAGTCGGGCGTCCGCCCCGCCGGGGCCGTTTTCTCCTGCCTGGGCGACAAGGACTGGCGCACCTCGGCCCTGATGCTCAAGCACCGGATGGGCGCGGCCCCGCTGCTCATCCCCGCCTTGGACAACCCGCGCGCCGCCGACGTTTGCGAGGTGGCCGCAGCCTGTGACAGCCTGCCCCTGGCCACAGCCGTGCCTCTGACGGGACCGCGTGCGCTGCCGAAAGCCTTGGCCGCCGCGCGCCGCGTGGAAGGCGCGACCCTCGGGCGCCCGGTCTTGCTGACCGGATCCCTCTATCTTCTGGCCGAATTTTTTACCCTTTTTCCCCACCTGCTGGCGGCCGCGCCGCCAAGGGCCCTGCCATGAACGAACTCTTCCGCGCCATTCCCGCCACGGACCTTTGCCTGGATACCCTGACCGGGATCGATCCCGAACTGGAAGCGGCCCCGCGCGCTCTGCTGCGCGAGCTGGTTGCCGCATTCTGGGATGCCCGGCGGGAGGACATCCGCGCCGGACGCTGCCGCGATGCCGCCCAATTGGGACTGGAGGCCCGACTGCCCGCCCTGCTGATCTATGTCCGCGCCGGGCTGCGTCCCCGGCTCAGGCCGGTGCTCAACGCCACAGGCGTGGTGGTGCACACCAACCTGGGGCGCTCGGTGCTGGCCGAAGATGCCCGGCGGGCCGTGGCCCTGGCCGCCCGGGGCTACTGCAACCTGGAACTCAATCTGGGTACCGGCGGACGCGGCAGCCGCTACGAACTGGTGGAAAAACTGATCTGCCGCCTGAGCGGAGCCGAGGCCGCCCTAGTGGTCAACAACAACGCGGCTGCCGTGCTGCTGATGCTGGATGGCTTCTGCAAGGGCGGCGAGGCGATCGTCTCGCGCGGCGAACTGGTGGAGATCGGCGGCAGCTTCCGCATCCCGGAAGTCATGGAAAAAAGCGGCGCGCAACTGCGTGAGGTGGGAGCCACCAACCGCACCCATCTGCGTGACTACGCGGCCGCCATCAACGAAAACACTCGCGCCCTGCTGCGCGTGCACACCTCCAATTACCGCATTGTGGGCTTTCACGCCGCCGTGCCCCTGCCGGAACTGGCGGCCTTGGCGCACGAGCGCGGCCTGCCGCTTTTTGAGGATCTGGGCAGCGGCAGCTTCATGGATTTCTCGCCCTACGGCCTGCCCAACGAACCCACCGTGCCCTCGGTGCTGGCGGACGGCGCGGACTTGGTGACCTTTTCCGGCGACAAGGTGCTGGGCGGCCCCCAGGCCGGGATCATCGCAGGACGCAGAGAGATGGTAGACGCGCTGAAGCGTGATCCCCTGACCCGTGCCCTGCGTTGCGACAAACTCTGCCTAGCCGCCCTGGAAGCCACCCTGCGCCTCTATCTGGACCCGGACAAGGCCCGCGAGCGGATCCCCACCCTGCGCCGCATCTGCCTGCGGCCCGAAGAACTGGCCAAACGCGCCCGCGCCCTGGCCGCCCGGCTGCGCAAAGCCCTGGGCGAGGCATGCGCCGTGAGCGTGCGCCCGGACGTCTCGCGCGTGGGCGGCGGAGCCTTTCCCCAGTACGACCTGCCCACCAGTCTGGTCTGTCTCAAACCCGCGCGGATCAGCGCCACGGCCCTGAAAAACGCCCTGCTGGACACGGCCCCGCCCCTGCTGGGCCGTCTGGAGGGCAATCACTTCTGCCTGGACCCACGCACCCTGGAAAACAACGAATATCCGCTGCTGCTGCACGCCCTGCAAACGGCGCTGCATGCGGCGGACAATAAACATACCTCATAGCCGAAAAGGAAACATGACATGGAAAAGACATTGGCTTACAAACCGCAAAGCGCCTGGGAAAGTTATGCCGACGCCAGGCAGCATAAGAACATGGAAGCCCTGGCCGTCCGCTACATCGACTTTCTGACCCGCTGCAAGACCGAACGCGAAACTGTGGACTATGTGCGCGAACGCCTGACCCGAGCCGGGTACAGCGAGGGCTTCGGCGCGGACACCGGCAATGGCCGTGTGTTGCGCCCCCTGCGCGGCAAAGCCCTGTTTGCGGCCCGACGCGGCTCCCAGCCGCTGGTGGAAGGACTGGCGCTCATCGCGGCCCACGCCGACACCCCGCGCCTGGACTTCAAGCAGCGCCCGCTCATCGAGCAGCCCGGCGTGGCTCAGGCCAAGACCCACTATTACGGCGGCATCCGCAAATACCAGTGGCTGGCGCGGGCTCTGGCTCTGCACGGGGTGATCATCCGCGAAAACGGCGAAAGCCTGACGGTGAACATCGGCGAAAAGCCGGGCGATCCGGTGTTCTGCATTGCGGATCTGCTGCCGCATCTGGCCCAGAAACAGAGCGACCAGACCATCAGCGAGGCCTTTGATGCCGAAAAGCTGAACATCATCTTGGCCCACAGCCCCAAGCAGGCCAAGGGCGGCAAAAAGGACAGGGACGCGCCCAAGGATCCGGTCAAGGAACAACTCCTGGATATCCTGCACAAAAAATACGGCATCAACGAAGAAGACCTGATCACCGCCGAGCTTCAGGCCGTGCCCGCCGGTCCGGCGCGCTTCGTGGGTTTCGACAAGGCCCTGGTGGGCGGCTATGGCCAGGACGACCGCATCTGCGTGTTCACGGCCCTGGAGGCCCTCTTGTCGGCTGAAAGCGGCGCGCGCAATATGGCCGTAATCTTCTGGGACAAAGAGGAAATCGGCTCGGACGGAGCCACGGGCGCGGCCTCGCGCTTTTTCCAGTATTGCGTGGAGGACCTGGTCCGGGCCTGGGCTCCGGGTACGCCCGCCCCGCACGTGCTGCTGCACAGCCGCGCCCTGTCCGCCGACGTGCAGGCCGCTCTGGACCCGGATTTTCAGGAAGTGCATGAAAAGCAGAACGCGGCCCAGTTGGGCTACGGCCCATGCTTTTCCAAGTTCACGGGTTCGTGCGGCAAATACGGGGCCAGCGAGGCAGACGCCGAATTTTTCGGCGAGCTGCGCTGCCTGTACAACGCCAAAGGCATTCCCTGGCAGACCGCCGAGCTGGGCAAAGTGGATCTGGGCGGCGGCGGCACGGTGGCCCTTTTTCTGGCGGCCTATGGCATGCGGGTCATTGACCTGGGCCCGGCCGTGCTTTCCATGCACAGCCCCTTTGAACTGGCCAGCGTGGCGGACCTGCACGCCACCCTGGAAGCCTACAAAGCCTTTTTGGAAGCCTGAGCCGGGCTGGCTGCCGTAAATAAAGAAAAACGCGCATTGCCTTCAGCTTTTCTGTAACATTACGGCATACTGGAAAAACGTCTGCCAGCGAAAAGAGTCCTGTTCCCGTTGGCAGACGTTTTTTCAGGGTATAGCACTGACCGGTCAGTGCTATATCCTGAAAAAATAAGGGGCTGTCAGTTCGCCGGACTCTCCAGCACCTGCCGGGCGGCGGTCAGCGGAATATGCCCGGTTTCCCGCTTCTTGGCGATAGCGCCACGCAAGGTGATGCGCCTCTTTGAAAGTCCGCGTCATCCATCGAAGCGGGTCTTTCGCATCCCTGTCCGTCTAAATATTTTGGGGCATGACTGGCTGAGAGATAGTCCTCTGAGCATTTTGAGGAACATCTGACAGGTATCCTCCTGGCGGTGGTCAAACCGGAATTCGCATTCCTTACAGGTGGAAGCAAAACATATACCTGTGGATGCCATGGAAACCAGGCCGCGTTTTGGCGAAGGCCCAAGGGCTTTCGAGAGCCCGTTGACGCGAGAACGCCTGCCGGCAAACTCGTTGTCGTCGTGTTCGACCCGGAAGTGTTTCCGGGTATCCCGAATCCACCAGGCCGTCATAACCGCGCCGGCCATCTGAATGGATAACATTTTCAGGCTCCACACGGCTGCGGATTATCCCCTGGAGCGCGGCTTTCGGGCAATCCGGCGCGATTTCGGATATACGCGCCCATTGCGCCCGAACAGGCCAAAAACAATGGTGTTGCCGCGAGCGCCACGGCATCTGACACCCTTTGACCCGCCTGGCCCCGAAGCGGCTTTCAGCCACTTCGGCTTCGTCGCTGACCGGCGATTCCGCCTCACAATAACGGGCAATTCTTTCCCTGAAGGCGGCAACATAATGACTTCTAGTCTCTGGATGAGCTACAGGCCGACCTAGATGCCTAGCTGGAACAGTACAACACCCAAAGGACGCATCAAGGCAAAATGTGCTGCGGCAGAACGCCCATGCAAACCCTGCTTGATGGCAAAAAGCTCTGGAACGAAAAGCTCGGATAGCTTAACTAAGCGGACAGGCAAAACCTCAAAACGGAGAGAACTGTCTGATCAAGTCTGAACTACTACATTTGAAGCGATGGCGCGGCATTGCGACCCGGCACGCGAAAAATACAGCGTCATTCCTGATCGCTATTCGGATCAGACGCATCTTTTTGTGGCCTTCAGTCTCGTGACTACACTACCCGAGGTAAAATAGCCGCACCCTGTTTCATCTGAAGCACAGATTCCGGAGAGCGAGAGCGTAACACAGACGGTGCCGACCGTCACAACCCTCTCCCTCTGCATGTCTTGCCTGAGGAATTCAGAAGGTTACTTCTGTGCCACACCGCGCAAACACTGACAGCACACATCCACATAACGTCCCGTCTGAAAAATCAAGACGGCCGCCGACAACAATCAAATTCATCTGTACCGCTGACGACTACTGCAAAAAATACACGCGCTGGCGGAGGATTTTCCCGATACTCAAAAAAGAGAGCCGCCCTCCCCTTTTCATATTTCTGTTTGATCCCGCGCTTCAGCGCAACTGGCGCATGCGACAGATGGCTTCTTCCGTATCCCCGGGCGAACCGAAAGCCGTCAGGCGCACATAGCCTTCGCCGCTGGCTCCGAAGCCCGCGCCCGGCGTGCAGACCAGGGCCGCAGACTGCAACAGATGGTCGAAAAAGCCCCAGGAATCCATGCCCCTGGGCACGCTTACCCAGATATAGGGGGCGTTGACCCCGCCGAAGACCTCAAGGTCCATTTCCTTCACCGCCGCGCTGAGCAGGGCGGCATTGCTCTGATAGCCCCTGATCACGCCCTCGATCTGGCTGCGACCTTCCTGACTGTACACAGCGGCAGCGGCGCGCTGCACGATGTAGGGGCAACCGTTGTACTTGGTGCACTGGCGGCGATTCCAAAGAGCATTGAGCCCCGTCTTGCCGCCTTTGCCATCGCTGATCTGCAAGGCCTTGGGCACCACGGTGTAGGCACAGCGCAGGCCAGTGAAACCGGCGGTTTTGGAAAAACTGCGGAATTCCACAGCCACTTCCTGCGCGCCCTCCAGTTCATAGATGCTGTGCGGCACATCCGGATCACGGATGAAGGCCTCATAGGCCGAATCATACAGAATCACGCAACCCTCTCGCCGGGCGTAATCCACCCAGCTCTGCAGGGCGGCGCGGGAAAGCACAGTGCCTGTGGGATTGTTGGGATAACAGAGGTAAATCATGTCCGGCCGAGTCTTGGGAAAATCCGGCACGAAATCGTTGGCCCTGACGCAGGGCAGGTAGACGAGCCGGTTCCACTGCCTGTCCTCCATGTCACCGGCGCGCCCGGCCATGGCGTTGGAGTCCACATAGACCGGATAGACCGGGTCCGTGACGGCCACAATGCTGTCCAAGGCAAAGAGTTCCTGAAAGTTACCCACGTCGGACTTGGCCCCGTCACTGACGAAAATTTCATCCGGGCTGAGGTTCACGCCGCGCGCCTTGTAGTCGTTCTCCATGATCAGATCGCGCAGAAAGGCATACCCCTGTTCCGGGCCGTAGCCGTGAAAATGCGCGGCGTCACCCATTTCATCCACAGCCTTGTGCAGGATTGCCACCACCGCCGGGACCAAGGGGCGCGTCACATCGCCGATGCCCAGGCTGATGACCCGGGTGCCAGGATTGGAATCCTTGAAATTCGCTATCTTGCGAGCAATGTCGGCAAAAAGGTAATTGCTCTGGAGCTTGAGAAAATTGGTATTGATCACAGCCATGCCGTCCTCGGTTTTGTCAGATAAAATATACGCCGTCAAAAACAGTCACAGCGCCGCCCGTCATGTAGATGTGGCCGTCGCTCTTATCCCAGTCGATATGCAGCACGCCGCCCTTGAGTTCCACATCCAGCGAGCGGCCCGTATGCCCGTTGAGCACGCTGGCCACCACCGCGGCGCACGCGCCGGTGCCGCAGGCCAGAGTTTCCCCGGCGCCGCGCTCCCAGACGCGCATTCTGATTTTATCGGAGGAAATGACCTCCACAAATTCCGTATTGGTGCGCTTGGGGAAAATGGGATGGCGCTCGAACTTCGGTCCCAGCTTGGGCAGATCCAGGTCGTCAATGCCATCCATGAAAACCACCGCGTGCGGATTGCCCATGGACACGGCGGTGATCGCATACGTGCGGCCCCCCACCTCCACCGGACGGGCGATAAAGCGCTGCGGATCTTCGCTCTCAGTCAGGGCGGGCGCAACCAGTACAGGAATGAGGTCAGGCGCGAGCACGGGATCGCCCATGTCCACGGTGGCCCCGCGAACCTCTCCGGCCTCAAAGAGCAAGCGGATGATCTTGATGCCCGCCGCCGTTTCCATGCGGATGACGTTCTTATTGACGATGCCGTGATCGCGCGCGTATTTGCCCACGCAACGTGTGGCGTTGCCGCACATTTCGGCTTCCGAGCCGTCGGCGTTGAACATACGCATACGCAGATCGGCCACGCCGGAGGGCAAAATCAGCACCAGACCGTCGGAACCCACGCCGAAATGCCGGTCGCTGATCCTTTTGGCCAGTTCGCCGGGGTTGTCCACGCGCTCCTCAAAGCCATTCACGTAAACGTAATCATTGCCGATGCCCTGCATTTTGGTGAAATGCAATCCCGCGACCATATAGTGACTCCTTTTCTTCCGACAATGCGTCGTGCGCCATTTCCGGCAGGTTCATTTAGTAAGCATAGTCAATCTTTATAGGCTGAAAAATATTGAAAGTAAATACAAGGGGCCTTCATCCGCAAAACGCCTGAATGAAGAAAAAGAATGCTTGTCTCCGTCCGCTTTCACGGGCGCAAAAGCATCTGCCAAGCTTCGGCGACGGGTTATCAAAGAACGGGGGCAAGATGATCATGCCATGATTGGTGACGACCGATTGAAACCATGGTATCCCTGCGGGGATGCATTTTCTGCGGTAATCAGGGTTTTGATAAAATTCCGGTAAAAATCTCCTGATATCATCAACAGAGCGGGAGCGATTATGACCATCTCCCCAAAGAAAGCCGCCGTACCAAACAGTCCGTTTCCACTTGTCAGAACGGATGTTCTACCCCATGCTGACAAAAATCTCCAAGGAGCGGCCATGCGCTTTCGTCTCTGCCGGGGACGGCTGGAACTGGAATTGCGCGTCCTGCGGCTGGGGCGCGATCTTCAGGTGGTGCTGAACGGCGGCGAGGCCCATCTGGGAGCTGTGGCCCTGGCCGCGCCGGGCGGCGCGGTCGAAGCGGGTCTGCTTGGTCTGCCGGGGCACCGGGAGGATCAACTGGCCCGGCGCATGGCCCGGCGCATGGCCGACGCACTGGACTGCGCCGTCTGCGTAAGTGCGGGCATCCATTACGGGGACATCAGCAAAAAAGAAATCGCCACTGTGGAGCGCATGGCCGAAACGCTGACAGAGCGCTGTCTGGCCACTCTGGCGACGGAACAAAAGGATGAAGCATGCTGACAGTCAAAGATCTGGAAGAACTGGAAACCTATATGCGCTCCGGCGAACTCGAAGCCGACTTCAAGGACGGCTGCGAAAATGACCGCTTCTACCTGCTGGAGCTGCTGGAAAAGCTCATGGACGTGGCAGAACTGGCCGACGCCACAGCCACGCGGATCATCTTCCGGGGCCTGCCCGTACCGCCGCCTCCCGCCAAATAAGGCCCCCGGCATCAGGGCACGCGTGGGTCAAGTAACGCCGCCCTGCGTACCCCACATGGCGCAGAACTTTCTCCACAGCCGCGCAGAGCCGGGCCACGTCCGTGGCGGGAGTCGGATAGGGCGGCATGAGGTAGATCAGACGGTTGAAGGGCCTGATCCAGACCCCCTGCTCCACAAAACAGGTCTGCATAACCGCCGTATTCACGGCCTGCTCCATTTCCACCACGCCGATGCCGCCCAGCACCCGCACATCCGTCACGCCGGGCAGTCGGCGGCAGGGTTCCAGTCCCTGGCGCATGGCTGTTTCCAGATCGGCCACCTGCTCCCGCCAGTGGTTTTCGTCCAGGATATCCAGAGCGGCGCAGGCCACGGCGCAGGCCAAAGCATTGGCCATGAAGGTGGGCCCGTGCATGAAGACCCGACCTTTCCGGCAGATCTCCCGCGCCACGTCGCCGGTACAGGCCGTAGCCGCCAGGGAGAGCATACCGCCGGTCAGGGCCTTGCCGCAGCAGAGAATGTCCGGGGTGACCCCGGCCCATTCCGCGGCAAAAAATTTTCCGGTACGGCCGAAGCCGGTGGCGATCTCGTCAAAAACCAGCAACGCACCGGCCCCGCGACAGATCTCCGCCAGACCGCGCAGATAGTCCGGATGATAAAACCACATGCCGCCCGCACCCTGCACCACAGGCTCCAGAATCACGGCCGCAGTCTCTTCGCCGTGTTGCTCCAGCGCGCGACGGACGTCGTCTAGGCTGGCCGGGTCAAAAGGCGCGTCAAAACGGCAGGAGGGCCGCTCCACAAAAATCTGCTGCGGCAACAATCCCGCAAACAGGCTATGCATGCCCGTCACCGGGTCACAGACCGACATGGCCCCCAGCGTATCGCCGTGATAGCCGCCGCGCGGCGTCAAAAAACGCGTGCGCCGCCTCTCTCCCCTGCCCTGCTGATATTGGAGAGCCATTTTCAGGGCCACTTCCACTGCCACGGAACCGGAATCAGCAAAAAAGACACGCTCCAGCCCCCGGGGCATATACGTCAGCAGGCGCTCCGCCAGATCCACCGCCGGGGTGTGTGTCAGGCCGCCGAACATCACGTGCGGCATGCGGCCGGCTTGGGAACGCAGGGCCGTGAGCAGACGGGGATGATTGTAGCCATGCGCCGCCGCCCACCAGGAGGACATGCCGTCGATCAATTCCCGTCCGTCAGCCAAAACAATACGGTTGTCGTGACTGCGCCGGGCCACGCACAAAGGCGGCAACTCCACAGCCGAGGCATAGGGATGCCAGACCGCGCCGTGGTCGCGCGCCACCAGCTCCGCTGCGGCCTCGCCGCGCACCCGTTCTATACGGTGGCGCAGTTCCTCCGCCAAAGGCGACAACTCCACAGCCAGACGTTGCCATGCCGTGCCGTCCAAATGCGCCAGGCGGGGGAGCTCCAGCACCGGCGCGTCACAGCCGGATTGTGCCAGTCGCGCGCGCAGTATCCGAGGATTGTCGGCCAGAATGCAAGCTTCATCTTCATCCGGAGCGCCCTCCGCAGCAGGTTGCGTGGGGATCAGGGCCAGAGCCGCTAGGCCCAGCCCCCTGTCGCGCAGGGCGACCAGAGAAAGCAGGGCATGATTCAGCGCCCCCAGGCTGTTGCCGCCCACCAGCAGCACGGGCAAATCCAGAGCGGCCATCAGGTCCAGCATGTCCTCCCGCTCATTGAGCGGTACGCACAGTCCGCCCGCGCCTTCCAGCAGCAAAAGTTCCGCCACGCCATTCAGGCTGTCCCAATGCTTCAGAATGTCCCGGGCCAACTCCGCCGCTTCTAGGCCCTTGCCTTCGCGCGCGGCGGCCAGATGAGGCGAAGCGGGCAGAGAAAAGCAGCGCAGCACAGCCGCCGGAGCCAGACCCGGCACAGGCGGCAGATCGGCCACAGCCGCCGTATACACCGGCGCGTCAGCCTGACGCGCGGCATATTCCTCTCCCGCAGGCACGCCGGTCTGCACGGGCTTCACGGCCTGAACCGCCACACCCGCCAGACGCAGTGCCCGCAACAGGGCCGCCGTAAACACGGTCTTGCCCACATCCGTGCCGGTGCCGCTCACAAATACAGCGCACAGAGGACGCTGTTCCCGCATCGCGCCGCACGTGGAATCAACGCTGCGCATGACTGCCCGCCTCCAGCCCCTGAGCCGCGATCATGGCAAGATCTTCTTCAATGCCCTGTCCGCGCGTGGTAAGATAATCGCCAGTCATCAGGGCATTGGCCCCGGCAGCGAAAATTTCATGCTGCCGCGCCCCCAAGGTTGCAGGACGGCCGCCGCAGATCCGCAACGTAGCCTCGGGCAGAATGTGGCGGAACAGGGCGATGATCCGCAATGCCTCGTCGGCGGAAAGTATTTCTTGCCCGGCCAGTGGCGTTTGCGGGTGAGGATGCAGAAAATTCATGGGCACATGGCGAACGCCCAGCTCCTTGAGACTGAACGCAAAGGTGATGCGCTCCTCCCAGCTTTCGCCCAGACCGAACAAACCGCCGGTGCATACCGCCAGACCGGCGCGCTGAGCCCGGATCACGGTATCGCGGCGCTGTTCCCAGGTCTGTGTGGTACAGACGCGCGGGTAATGGCTTTGCGCTGTCTCCAGATTGTGGTGGTAGCGGGTAAGACCGGCCCCGGCCAGTTGCTCAAGCTGGGCCGTCCTCAGTCTCCCCAGAGAGGCGCAGATGCGGGGCCGCGCCGCGTCCGGCAATGCGGCCAGCACGGCGCGCAGATGCGCCAGATCCGCCTCGTTGAGCGCCGTGCCGCTGGTGACGATGCCTATATGGTTCACCGGCAACGCGGCCAGTTTCAGAATGCGCTCCCGCAACGCATCATCCGGCAAAAAGTTAAACACGGCTATGGGCGTGTGATTATGACGGCTCTGGGAACAAAAGCGGCAATCCATGACGCAGTTGCCGCTACGGGCGTTGATGATGGCGCAAAGATCCACCACGCGTCCGAAAACAGCCTCGCGCAAACGCGCGGCCTGTTCAAAAAGCCGCGCGTCGGGCAGGGACAAAAGCGCTAAAGCCTGGGCGGGCGTGGCCGCCGGGAGCATACCCATTACAATCAACCTTTGAACTTTCCAGCCTCTTGCCGCAGTGGGGGAGCCCGGGGTGAACGGACAGGCATGGGACCGGACGCGCAGCAGACTACTACGACATGTAAAAAGCCCGCCAATGCGACGGGCTCCATTAGCGTCTTGGTCCTATTTGACTACTT
>APFI01000355.1 GCA_000403945.1 Desulfovibrio sp. Dsv1 | reverse complement strand
ATTGCGGCCCCGATTCAGGTCGTTGTGGCTTCATGAATTCCACATCAAACGACGAAGAACCAGTGTTTTTGTATCGGCATTGATGCCGCCAAACACCGCTCTGCTCCTGAAACAAAAAGACCGTGAACAGGTACCTTCTGGTTTTCAGGCGCTTGGGTTATCTCCATCAGGCATCTCGAAAGGAACAGATATTCTGCGTGGTTGAGGTTGATGAAAATTTTTTGGGCATCTCTCGGGTTCGCCGGGTGCCCCCGCTTTCGAAAAAGGGGCCGGGGCACGCTTAAACAGCCTGTTTTCGGCATCCATGCGCGTGACGGCGCGGTTTGTGCCGAACCGGTCACGGGGACGACTGCCCGGCCAAAACGCTTCAAGCCATCATAAGGGGCGGGGTTTCTTCCGTGAGCATTGTCCATTCTGACGGATGGAAGGGCTGCGGGGGACTGGTGGACGTTGGGCGCGACAGGCATTTTCGCATCAGCAAATCCAGATACCGTGCGGAAAAACCGGCTCATATCAACGGCGTCGAGGCGTTCCGGAGCTTTACAAAAAAAACGTCGCCTGGCAAAGTTTAATGGCGTGAAGCAAAATTTCAAACTCCCCCTCTAAAGAGTGCGAATGGCGCTATAACCGGGCGCTGCCCCAGCTTATCCTTCGGGTTCAAACGGCCTGGTGGCAAAGAACACAAAACTGATGGGCTAGAACCAATCAAAATAGGTACCCCCCCAGCTTTGCTGGGGGACATACACAGTTTAGCTTTTCGAGCAATGAAGAGACCTCCATTCTTGAACTGTTCAAGGTTTCAGGGAAGGGGACCAGTAGTGGAAATTCAGACTTTAAATCATTCAACATGAGTATGCAATTATCATTTTGAAGGCCATTTTCTTGCTGGTCATGTACGTATGATCGTATCTATTCCTCAAAAATATAAGAGAAAAGTGCCTTATATATAGCCCGTCGATATAATGGCAAGAAACGAAATTTTGGAGGAGAAAATTTTTGAAAAAGAGGGTGTTATGTTTCGACAGCAGGACTGGATGAAGAAACAATCCGAAACCGCATAAAACATCAGGAAGAGGAAGATAAACGGATAGACCAGTTAAGCCTGATCTGAGAGTTGCCGCCTTTAGGCGGCTCACGCGTTTCCAAATCGCCTTGAGCGGTTCACGCTATCTCAAGCCCATGGCTTTGCTGGGGGGATCTGACGCCGCTATCGCTCTTAATAGTGATTGCCAGCCGTTGAGCCTTGGCATATCCATTTCCTATGGAACAGAAAGCCGTTGCCCGGCGCTCGGCCCTCCATGACAGCGCGCCGGTTTGGAGGATCACATCATGACGATGAAACACATGCGTCTTTTCGGCATAGCGGCTCTGACGCTGCTGATGACCGGATGCAGTGCCGCGCAGCAACGCGGTATGGCCGGTTCCGCCTATGTTTCCACCGCCCGTCCGGCCATTGCCGTGGAAGCCAAAAACATGCCGCTGCTCACGGCGGGACGGGGTTCGGCCAATCTGACCAGGAGCAGTATGGCGGGCGGCCTGCCCATCCGCGTCTGGCTTGCGGTCTACGGCGCGGGCGACATCAGCCACATGGCTGTGGTGGCTCAGGCTGAAGTGCCCCGGGGCTGGTACTGGGACGGCATTATGCGCCGCCCGTTCAGCGTGGATGAAAGCGTGGAGGTTTTTGACGGCGTGGGCTATCAGACCTGCACCTATATTGTGGACAGTAGTCGTGATCCCTTTGGCGCGCTGGTGGCCGGCAAAACTCCGAAAGGCCGTCCCGTGCGCTGGTTGGCCCGCAGTTTCGCGGCCCGCTATAACTTTAATGACGATAAGATCATCATGGAATATCGTGAGCCGCTTCCCGCCGGAATAGAATTTCTTTCGGCTTTGCCTCTGGGGGCTGCCGATAGGCTTAAAGACTTTGAACAGCGGGCGCGGGAAACGTTCAGCGTGGGGCCGGTGCCCGTTGATCTTCCCCCGCTGCGCCAGGGGTACGCGCAGGGCGTGCAATGGCAGTACATGGATGAGAGTTTTCTGGGTACCGTATCCCGATATGACTTTTTCAACGATAGCTGATTTCATTATGGATGGATGAAAAATAGTTGCGGCACATTCGATAGAGCACAATACAATTGACGTGCCATGAGGCAGTGTGTATGGTAAGCGCACCCTGTAACAGGGGAGGCTGAAGCTGTCCTGAGGCACGGGTTTTATATCTCAAGACATCGTGCGTCGCGCTGAAAACAAAAGACATACCAAGCAAGAGGTGGGCAATGGACGATTATTTAAAAGAGGCGTTGGAAATTACCCGCGCCCAGGCCGGTGTCCGGATTATGACTGAAGAGGAAATCGCGACCTTTATCCAAAAGGTGGCGGTGGGTATTCGTGCTGCGGCCGAAGGCGAAGCACCGGTGGAACTCGACGGCGCTGAAATGGCTCTGGAAGCCCGCAAATCGGTGAAAGAAAAATCCGTTACCTGCCTTGAATGTGGAAAAAGCTTTAAAATCCTGACGAAGCGGCATCTGGCCAGTCACGGCATGGATACCGCCGAATACAGGGAAAAATGGGGCTTCAAGAAGGATGCGCCGCTGGTTTGCAAAGCTCTGCAACGCGAACGCCGCAAAAAGATGAAAGACATGAAGCTGTGGGAGAAGCGGCGCACGGGACGGCCTTTCGGAGTTTTGCCGGCCACCAGCGCGCCAAAGGGATCACGACTAC
>APFI01000354.1 GCA_000403945.1 Desulfovibrio sp. Dsv1 | reverse complement strand
GCGACACCTGTAGGGCGGGAGCTGCCCGTGGCCGTCAGGACTGGCGTGGTCGTCGGGATCGGCGGTAGGTTCCGGGGGAGGTAACTAACCCCGCAGGGTGACAACCTGCAAAAGAGTTCGACAACCCGCAGAAGAATGATTATGTCTTGGGTAAGGAAAGGTAGCATGAGAAAGCGGAATCACGTTGCCAACTGGCTTTCAAACTTGAGCGTGGCAACGATTGCTATTGGCGCTTTTCAAACAGTTGACCTCTTGCCACAGCTGGCCCCACATACAAAGTGGGTAGTGCTGGGCATCGGTTTGGTTGAATTTTTTCTTTCCTATGTGCTGGCAAAGGAGGAATGAGAGATGGCATACTTCATTGTAACCGGCATCATAGCTGTCTGCATCGGCTTGTGGACTTGGAAAACAAGCTGACCTCTGCGCACATTCAACCCGTTCAGGCCCCCCGGCAACGAGGGGCCTTTTCTTTTGCCTTGCGGCAGGTTTCGCGCCCTGGTCCAAATGCCGTCCAGGCGCGGCCCGGTTGTTTCCGGGCATACCCTCACACGCGACACCTGTAGGGCGGGAGCTGCCCGTGGCCGTCAGGACTGGCGTGGTCGTCGGGATCGGTTGTCAATGAACGGAAGGCTTGTGCCTTCTCTGTTGACGGGAACATACTATGAGCGTTAAAAGAGGTCAAGAAAAATAACGCTGACCATTAACGCCACGACATGATAGTATGGCCCCAAACTTTCACGGAGGGGCCATGCCAGAGGACTTGAGAAACATGATTGAACGCGAAGCAATGCGCGTCATTGATGAGCGGCGGAAATCCCAGAAGATGACTATTGACGACCTTGCGCGGTGGCTTTACCCGGAAAAGGCGCTTCCTGCCGCACGTATGATGATACAGCGATTGCGGACGCCGCAGGGCAACAAGCCTCCCCGCAAGATGGACTTGGGAGAATACGTTGAACTTGCCAAGGCTGTCGGCCTTGACCCAGGCTCGACGCTTACCATCATTATGCAACAATTTGAAGAAACAAGGCTTTAGCGTGAGAAAAATTATTTTTAACTTTGCGCGTTATTTTTATTGACATATATAACGCTTAACGTTAATCTGTTTTCACCGACACGGGGAAGGCCAAGCCGCCCCGGCGTTCATTGAAAACAGACGCGAAGAAGGCCCCAGGATGCGGTGAGAGGATAGCTGCCTGCGCCGTACCCGCAAGCCGGAGCAGACACGGCGGAAGCATATGGACGGACGCCGTGAAAATGGCTATCTATGGGGTGAGGAAAATATGAACCGACTGAAGCGGGTTGCGGATTTTCTTGAAAAGCTGGCCGTTACCGGGATTGCTCTTGCTGTTTTTCAAAACAACTTTTCCGGCATGGGGTGGGCTGTTGTTTTTTTCATAGTCAGTCTTGTGCTGACAAAGGAGGCCAAATGACCACGACATGGATTTTTTATGTCATCATCGGCTTGGCTGCGAGCGCCTACGGCCTTTACCTGACCCGCAAGCACTCCTGACAGCCTGCAACAACTTTTCTGACCACAAGGCCCCCCGGCAACGAGGGGCCTTTTCCTTTGGAGCCCCAAAATGTCCAAACTGTATGACGGCAGCGGCTACGGTTGCGGTTCCGGCAGCGGCTACGGATCCGGATTCGGCGACGGATCCAGCTAATAATATTGCACCGCTCAGCGGATGAAGTTGGTGCGCTCCCAAGGCTCAGGCGTGGGGTATTCCACACCGGCGGCCTTGCCCGCGGCGATGCATTTGAGCAGCCAGGCCATGTTGTCGCCCAGTGTGCGCATGGTCTGAAGGCCTTCCTTGTCCTGAAGCACCTCTGCGGGCGTGTTGCCGTGCACGGAGTTCCAGTACTGGGACGCCACCACGGGCATGCGTGCGATGGTGAAGTACTTGTTCAGCCGGTCGAAAGATGCGCTGGCCCCTCCCCGGCGGCAACTGACCACGGCGGCGGCCGGTTTGAAAGCGTAGGGCGCGGATTTCATATAGAACATCCGGTCCAGAAAGGCGCAGATGGAGCCGTTGGGCCCGGCATAATAGACCGGCGAGCCCACCACCAAGGCGTCGGCTTCGCGCAGCAGGTCAATGGCCTCGTTGACCGGATCGTCCGTAAACACGCAATGCCCGGTATCGGCGCATTTGCCGCAGGCGATACATCCGCGCACGGCCTTGTTGGCCATTTGCAGAATGCGCGTATCCAGGCCGTTTTTTTCCAGTTGGCCCGCCACAGTGTGCAGGGCCGTATACGTACAGCCCTTGGGATGCGGGCTTCCGTTGATTAAAAGTACATTCATAAGATTCTCCTTGCCGTGTCATGGATTCGGGTAGGGGCTCCAGAGCCAGTATACTGAGTGGCGGAGCGGGGGGCAAGGCGTCAGCGGGCGCGGCCCCTAGTCCGGGTTCAGCTCAGGACCTGAAGCTGGCTTCCGGCCAACCGGGCCGGACAGCGCGGGCAGTGCCGGAAAGCGCGACGGATCCGGTCAGAATGCCGGGCATGTCCCGCTGGGCGGCAGGTTTCGCAGCAGGGTCAGCAGGTCGCCCACGCCGTGTTGGCGGCAGGCCAGATAGCAGGATATATATTCCCGATGGGTGAGCCGGGCGGCGAACACCGGGTAGCGCCGTTCCCGACTTGCAAAGGGCAGGCCCAGCAGCGGTCCCAGCGCGGGGTGGACGGGCAGCCAGAAATCCTCCTGCGGGTGGACGTAGGCGCGGCGCGTCTCTTCCGGCAGGCCACCCAGATTCAGCAGGCGCAGCAGGCTGTCCGCCAGATGGAAGAGCAGGGATCTGCCCGGATGATTGACCGTGATGAACAATTGCTCTTCCCGCCAGAGCTCGCGCAGCAGCGGCGCGCAACGGATGGGACAATCCGCCTCCTTCTCTTCCTCCCGCGCCAGGGAGTCCTCGGCCACGGCGGCCACGTCGCCCAGCAGGGCAGGATCCCCTCGCAGATAGAGATTCAGCACTTCTTCCGACGCAAGCCCTTGGGCCAGCAGGCGTTCCAACAGGCTGTCGGCAAAGTTGATGTTCTGGACGGCATTGGTCCAGAACGGCCAGTAACCCTTGAAGAAAAGATTGGGAATTTCAACGTATCGGCAGGATGCCGACAGACGCGGCAGCATCTGTTCTGTGGACAGCGCGCCCCAGCGCGGGGCCAGGCGCTGGTAAAGAAAGAGCGCGCACCGTTCCAGATCCGCCTCGGCGATACTTTGGCGGGTGTAGTTCACGTACTGCCTGATGCGGAAGCGCCGGGCAAAGGCAGGCGTGTTTTCCAGCAGGGGACGCAGGGCGTCGCCCTGACAGTTGGCGTGCAGAAGGCAGAGAGCTTGGGGCATGGCGTTATGTCAACAAACCCTCGTTTTCGGGACGGACGGCGTGTGGGCCAAGAATTGTTAGCACTATGCCTTTCCGCCTGCTTCCCGCGTGCGCCAGTCGTTGGCGAATTTGTGAGCCTTGCGAATGGCGGCAGCGCCTTGTTGGACAGTCTGCCGGGTAATGACCTATAGTTGCTGTCTTCATCCGTAGCTGGCGATGCTGTCTTTATCCGTACGGATCACAAGCTCGCCTACGGCTAAAGCTCCTGTATCGCAACGGCTGAGGCAAGAGTACATTCCCTCAAGGCAGGCTTATCTTCCTTGCAGTCGACCAAAAATTCCATAGCGCCAACAGTCCCTAAAGCAATTTCCCTTTGAAATGTTGACTACAAACTTCAGCAAATCTTAACTCGTTAACTTTATATGTAATTTTATCAAATTAACTGTTACTTTGTTCCTCTTTGAGTCCGCATGAAACCATCAGAAGCCGTTCTGTCTGTTGGTAGACTTGCAGGTAGGCTTTTGGCTTGGCTGGATTTGACGGGATACCAAAGGCAGTACCCCGTCACGACAAAAATGGCAAAAAACATGTCGAAAAAACGCATAACACCCTTGCGGCATCTTGTAAATCAAGGCGAATTTCAAGGTTGTTGGCAGTACTCCGGCAAAGCATGCCCAAAAGACCAGCACGGGGCAGGGCGGATGGAACTGACTGACACCTTTATACGCCGGATGAGCGGCAACGTTGACATCCTCCCCCGCCCAAAAGCGGGGGAGGATGTCAAGCACTCATATCCCCAACTGGCTGAAACGATCTTTCGCATCCTTGGCGTGAAATATTTTCTCTCCCCGTTCCGCTTTCTCTATGATTTCACAAGTCAGTGCATTGGAAATATCCTTGCTGAAAGGCAGGCGCTTTCCGCAGGTCACCCTGGTCAGTGCCATACGGCAGAGGTCGGATATCGCCAGCCCCATTTTCGCAAGCGCCGTCGCCGCTTCATTTTTGATGACCGGATCAATCCCAGGTCATTGCTGTCCGGCTAAGCCACCAAATCTAACAGGCTGAGGTTGTAGGGATTTTCATTTT
>APFI01000353.1 GCA_000403945.1 Desulfovibrio sp. Dsv1 | reverse complement strand
ACTCAAGTCCAAAATCTCCTTGTGTGGCAATGTGTTGTGCAAAACTCTTGTACCACATCCTGCTGAGATTTTGGACTTTTTTATTCGGCCTTAGCCGGACAGCAATGCATCCACTTCATAATTTCGTGCCTGTTGGCTTCTATGTTTTCGAAACGCCGCATCTCCGCTTGAGCAGCGTCCATTTTAGTAGCGGGTTTCTTACGGAAATCATCCCCCGTTCAAAGCCGTCTTGGGCACCTGTTGCAATTATTGCAACAGTTCAACATTCCTGATTGGCATTGAGTTTGACGCTTTGAGAACTCCAGTCAAGGCATGGCCCCGACCTTCCCTTTTCCTTGCCGTTGCCGCTTCACTCAACCATAAGGAATGAACATGCTGAACATCCAAGAATTTCGCGCGGTTTGCCCCGAGTATAACCACCTGACGGACTCGAATTGTCCACGGCGCTGCACCGGACGAAATACGCCGATATGCCCTGTGAGCGGTTCGCTCGGAGCTTCGGTGCCCCATTGCAAGAGAACAGGGCCATAATCGCGGGCAGGGATTACAATGCCCGAATCCCGAGAACCCCATTACCGCCTGGGACATCCGCGACAAGGACAGGAGCGGTTTTTCCGGGGGCATCATATTGCCGGGCGAAAGCATCTATGACGCCGTAACGGATATCAGGCCTGACGACCCTGCCCGCATCCGGCGCGGCGGCGGCCTCGTCCCTGACAAAGTGACTGGGCGGCAACGCGGGGACATGGCAACGCGCAGCGCGAACAGTTTCATGGCTCTTCCCCTCCCTGACCAGCAAACCGGTAACGGCGCAACGGACGCGGGTTTTTCTGGAGAAAGTCGAGAGATTGAGGGCGGATTTGATTTTGGGTAGAGCTTTCGCATGCACGCGTTCTTCGAAAGGAGGATACACCCATGAAGCACTTCCTCCGGGATGTAATCGCCATGCTTTTGGCGGGCCTTCCCGTGGCTGGGTGGACCTGTTGACAAGAAATCATGCCGGGTTTAAATTGAAATTGGATATCATTTTCTTTTTTGGGCAACTTACCACAACGCCGCCATCGAAAATTTGCAAAGCGCTTTGCTCAGGGAAATACGCGGAATACGCCGGACGTCATATGGAACGCATCTGCCAGATCTGAATCCCAAAAAAATTTTGGATGCTGGGCTGATGCTGTTCCAGTGGTAAAAATCGTAGCTCTGCTCCACAAAAGAGTCTAATTTTTAACCGGTTAAATCATACAGGGCACAGATGATGAACATGCCTGATGAATGTTGCGGGCTTGAAGATGTTCGCCATGAAATTGACCGGCTGGACAGGGAAGTAATCGGCCTGCTCAGCCGTCGCCTTGGCTATGTCCTTGCGGCCGCGCGTTTCAAGAAGGATGAGGGAGACATTCCCGCGCCGGAGCGGGTGAAAGCCATGCTTATGGAACGGCGGACTTGGGCGAAGGAATACGGACTTTCAGAAACGTTCGTTGAAAAACTGTTTGAGCAGATCACCACTTGGTATATCGCAACGCAGATTGCGCACTGGAGAGAAATGCACAGACAAGGCACAGTGACCGACCATGCTTGACGCCTTGCGAGATGCCCTCTTTTCCGTCCTGACAAGGGGTTGTCAAAAAGCGGCCGCAATAGGGTGTCCCGTTCTCGCTGTCGCAAGCGTTCCAGGACGGAATCTGGATATGCTTTCTGTTTTTGCTCGTTATTCGCCACATATGGATACGAATTTATGGTTCGGCGTTGCAAAAAAATCCATGCTGGGACTTGGGGTGGCCCTTGAGTGCACGGGATGGGGGCGAGACAGATTTGCGACCATTTCCACGACATGGCATGCCGCCGTCAAAAATGCCGTTGTCGTGGGGGATGCCTCCCCTATCGCTCTCGGCGGTTTTCGTTTCGATGCCCTCCGCCCCGAGTCCCCGCTGTGGAGAGGTTTTGCGGATGGTGCGCTGGTGATTCCCCGTCTGACCATTCTTCAGGATAAAGACAATTATTGCCGTATTGTTGCGGCTGATTATGTCCCGCCTGAGACGGATGTCGCCTCCCGCATTCAGCGCCTGTTGTCTCCCTGGGAGGACTTAGAACACATTCAGGGCTTGGAGTCTGTTGGTTGGGAAGGAGGCATCACTGTCCTCGAACGCGAAAACGAGAAGGCCTTGTGGAAGGGATTGGTGTATGCCGCTCTGGACGCCATATCACGGGATGGCATCCAAAAAATTGTGGCCGCGCGCATGACCCGGGTCAAGGGCGCCGCGCAGTTTCAGCTTCCTCAGATATTGAGCAGGCTGCGCGCTGATAATCCCCAAGCCGCTACATTCGCTTTTGGACGTCAGGGAACCTACTTTGTCGGCGCCACGCCTGAAATACTCGTCACCGCGAAGGCCGGGGCATTCCAGACCATGGCCTTGGCGGGAAGTGCTCCGCGGAGCGAGGATCCCGCGCAGGACGTCAGGCTGGGGCAAAGGCTTCTGGCTTCCGACAAAGATCGCTCAGAGCACGATTTTGTGGTTCAAGCCATATTGCGGGCGCTGAAAAAACATTGCAGGCATGTTGTGGTAAGCCCATCGCCGACCCTGTACAAGCTGCGGCGGATACAGCATCTCATTACATATTTTAGTGGAAAGATTCATGCCCGTAGCAGTCTTCTGAATATGATTGAATGCTTACATCCCACCCCGGCTGTCGGGGGTGTGCCGACTGAACCGGCGTTGGCCTTTTTGCGTGAATATGAAGATATTGATCGGGGATGGTACGCCGGGCCCGTAGGCTGGCTTGACGCCAAGGGGAATGGGGAATTCATGGTGGCTCTGAGATCAGGAGTGATCCACAGGCAGGATGCCGCGCTTTTTGCAGGTTGCGGGCTTGTAACGGGTTCCGACCCGGAAACGGAGTACCAGGAAACACGGCTCAAGCTTTCCACACTGCTCGACGGTTTATGCCCGACGTGGAAAGCGAAGCCCGTCGATTGTTCCAGATAGAATAGTCACGCGACTGAAGCCCATGAAAAGACACATCCGATTCGGACAGCGGCCAGGAATGACGCCGCATTTTTCGCGTATCGGATCGCAATGCCGCACCATCGCTTCAAATGAGGGAACGCGTTCCCTATCGGGTGCCGGACCCTGCAAGGCTCCCTGTCGCAATCGTGCCGCTCCCCGCGGCTTTTCTGCGGGGGAATGACCGCTTCCATTCCCCGTCTTTCGGCCCGGACGAGAATCCCGTCCGTGTCGCGGCCCCTGTCCGCCAAAAGTCTTTCCGCCGCAAATCCGTCAAGCTGTCGCGCCCTGTGCGACAAAAGCCCTGACCGGCATGCCATGCGCATCCGCGGCCAGATGCGATTTCGTGTTGCCCCCTTTTTGCGCGGATCATGTCCCGATAGTCTCCTTTCGCGGCCGCCTCATGTGGGTGAACCCCGCGCAGGGTCCGGCTCGTCAATCGGAATTTCAGGCGGCCGCTCCCGCACGCCATTATCAGGCGCGCCGTAAAACCTCTCCCTTCAGGGGAAGGATATAAGGCGCACCTTAACCGGAATTTTTGCCTTTCAGTGTGTACTGGGATATCTTGGCAATCATGGAAAGATTGCAAGCCTGCAAGTTTCAGCTCCGTCCAAAAGTCGGGCAGGAAAGCCTCATGCGGCGTTTTGCCGGATGTTCCGTTTTCTCTGGAACAAGGCGCTCGCACTTGAAAAAGAGGCTTACGAAACAGAAGGCAAACGATTAGGTTACCATATGCTTGCCGGAAAGCTGAAAGACTGGAAAAAGGAAGACGATACCTTTTTTCTGGCCGAGGCCCACTCTCAAATTCTGCAACAAGCGTTGAAAGACCTCGACAGGGCCTATAAAGGTTTCTTTGCGAAGCGTGCGGATTTCCCGCGTTTCAAGAGGAAGGGGGTTCATGATGCCTTTCGCTATCCGCAGGGCTTCAAGCTGGATGAAGGCAACATCCGCATTCTTTTGCCCAAAATCGGATGGGCAGGCTATCGCAAAGGCCGCGGAACGGAAGGAACGCCGAAACAGGTGACAGTTTCCTTGTCCGCGGGGAAGTGGTTCATTTCCATCCAGACGGAACGGGAAGTTCCAGAATCTGTGCGTTCTTCTCAAAGTGCCGTCGGCATCGACATGGGGCTTGCCCGTTTTGCGACGTTCTCCGACGGCTCTTCCATCAGGCCACTACACAGTTTTTGCAAGCACGAAAAGAAACTGGCGGCCTTGCAACGCAAGCTGGCAAAGCGAACAAAATTTTCCGCCAACTGGCAAAAGCTGAAAAAACGTATCCAGCGTCTGCATCGCAAGATCGCCGATGTCCGTAACGACTTTCTGCATAAACTCACCACGTCAATCAGCAAAAACCACGCTCTTGTCGTGATTGAGGATTTGAAGGTGCGGAACATGTCGCGCTCGGCGACGAGCAGTGTGGATGCGCCTGGGAAAAGCGTGCGGGCCAAAGCCGGTTTGAACAAGTCCATTCCGGATCAGGGCTGGTTCGAGTTCCGGCGGCAGCTTCCCTGCAAGCTGGCGTGGCTTGGCGGCAAGCCGCTTGTTGTGCCTCCCCGGTACACCAGCCAGACATGCAGTCGTTGCGGTTGTGTGGACAAGAACAGTAGGCCAACACAGGCAAAATTCAAATGTACCGCCTGCGGATTTGAATGTAATGCCGACCACAATGCGGCGTTGAATATTCTGGCGGCCGGGCAGGCCGTGTCAGCCTAGCGGGAAGGGCTCAAGCGCCCGCGTTGAAGCGGGAACCCGCCTTGGGGTGCGGATCGTTGGATCCGCTACCGCCAGGAATCCCCCGACTTCAGGCGG
>APFI01000352.1 GCA_000403945.1 Desulfovibrio sp. Dsv1 | reverse complement strand
ATTGCGGGGTTCACCCACATGCGGCGGGCGCGAGAGGAGGCAACCGGGACATGGGCCGCGCAGAGGGGGCTCAACACGAAATCGCATCTGACCGCGGATGCGCATGGCATGCCGGTCAGGGCTTTTGTCGTACAGAGCGCGACTGAAGCGATGGCGCGGCATTGCGACCCGGCACGCGGAAAATACGGCATCATTCCTGGCCGCTATCCGGATCGGATGCAGCTTTTTGCGGCCTTCAATCTCGTGACTACACTATCTGGAGGATGTCAATAATGACGAGATTCTCCTTGCTGAATAATAATATCAGCTAAGAATTTGCATCAAGGACAGAGAGGATCGTATGCAAAAACTCAAAATGCACTCTCCGGATATGACTCGGGAAAACATCGCAAAAATTCGCGAGCTTTTTCCCCATTGCGTGACGGAAGCGCATGGCGAAAACGATGAAGTCACACTCCGGGTGGATTTTGACCTGCTGCGACAGGAGCTTTCCAGCGTGCTGGTGGAAGGCGGGCAGGAACGCTACCGCCTGGACTGGCCGGGCAAGCGGCAGGCTTTGCTCACAGCCAATGCGCCCATTGCCAAAACCCTGCGCCCCTGCCAAGAAGAAAGCGTGGATTTTGACACGACAAGGAACCTCTATATTGAAGGTGACAACTTGGACTCCCTGAAGCTTTTGCAGGAAAGCTACCTGGGCAAGGTGAAGATGATCTATATTGATCCGCCGTATAATCGGCAGAACGATTACTTGTATAAGGACGACTTTGCTGAAAGTACAAATGAATATTTATTGCGTTCAAATCAAAATGATGAATATGGCAATAGACTTATTGCAAACACTGAAGCAAATGGCAAATTTCATTCTGATTGGCTCACAATGTTGTATTCCCGCTTGCGAGTGGCAAGAAATTTATTAAAAAATGAAGGCGTAATATTTATTTCTATTGCAAATGATGAATTTATTAATTTAAAAAAATCTGTGATGAAGTATTTGGTGAGAAGAATTTTGTTGAATGTATTACATGGAACAAGAGAATACCAAAAAACGATAAAGGAATTGGGAATATTCATGATTTTATTCTTGTCTATGTAAGAGATAGTAGTATTTGCCATGAATTCTTTATGCGTAAGGATGGCCTAGATGAAATTTATGAATTAATATCTTCGCTGAATAAAAAAAGCGTTCCTTTAAAAGATGCGGAAGGAGAGATAAGAAAGTTATACAAAAAAAATGGATACGATCGTGGCATAACGCTATATAATTCGCTAGATAAGTCATACAGGCTTTGGGGAAAGATAAATATGAGTTGGCCAAATGCCACTACTTTTGGCCCCAGATATGAAGTCCCACACCCCAAAACAGGTCAGCCCGTTAAAATCCCAGATCGTGGGTGGCGTTGGAAGCAAGAGACATTCGATGAAGCATCATTACGAAAGAATGGTAACTATACACTTGTCGAAGAATTGCATGACGGTTCTTTCAGGTGTGGAAAAATTTGGTTTGCGCCAGACGAAAAACAGCAACCAAGCTCAATTACATACCTTGATGAAGTGAATGACTTTCTTTTGCGTTCAATTCTTTCATTCAAAAGTGATGGCGGAATTGAAGTCGAAAATATTTTTGAAGGGAAAAATTATTTTTCATACCCAAAGCCAACAACTCTTATCAGAGCACTGATAGCCTCTACACCTCCGGAATCGAATGATATTGTGCTTGATTTCTTTTCTGGCTCCGCCACCACCGCCCACGCGGTCATGCAGTTGAATGCCGAAGACGGCGGCAATCGCCAGTTCATCATGGTGCAATTGCCGGAATCTTGCGACGAGAAATCCGAGGCTTTCAAGGCCGGGTACAAAACCATTGCCGAGATAGGCAAGGAGCGCATTCGCCGGGCGGGCAAAAAGATTCTGGAAGGCGAATGCAACCAGGGTTGGAATAAGGATGTGGGATTCCGTGTACTCAAAATGGATTCTTCCTGCATGGAAGACGTGTACTATACGCCTGATCAACTTGCCCAGCAGCATCTTTCCCTGTTCGCCGACAACATCAGGGCCGACCGGCGCGAAAGGCCGGAAGACCTGCTCTATCAGGTGCTCATTGACTGGGGTGTGGAACTGCACCTGCCCATCAAGCCTGAAAACATCCAGGGCAAGAAGGTCTTTTTTGTGGATGAAAACGCCCTGGCCGCCTGCTTCGACTCCGGCATTACCGAGGCCTTCATTCAGGAGTTGGCCAAGCGCACGCCCCTGCGCGCGGTGTTCCGTGACGCGGGCTTTGCCTCTGATGATGCCCACATCAATGCCGAACAGATTTTCAGGCAGCTTTCACCACACACCGAGGTGAAAGTCATATGAGCAGCCAAGAGAAAAACTCGCCCCCCATGCGGCTCAAGTTCAAAATTCAGTCATTCCAGACCGAGGCCGTGCAGTCGGTGGTGGACTGCTTTGCCGGGCAGCCACTCTCCCAAGGGTGGACGTATCGCATTGATCCCGGCAAGCAGCGCAAGCCCGCAAAAATTGAACAGGCAAAATTTCCTTCGGGGCAAGATGAAGAACTGCCCGGCTGGCGTAACGCGGAGTTGGCCATCTCCGAAGAAACGCTGCTGGAGAATATCCAGGCTGTACAGCGCAGGCAAAACCTGTTTGTATCCGACAAGCTGGAGGAAAGCGCCGGGTGCCGCTGCAACCTTGATATAGAGATGGAGACCGGCACCGGCAAAACCTATTGCTATATCAAGACCATTTTTGAACTGCACAAGCAATACGGCTGGGGTAAGTACATCGTCATGGTGCCCAGCGTGGCCATACGCGAAGGTGTCTACAAATCCCTGCAAATCACCGCTGACCACTTCGCGGAGAGTTACGGCAAAAAAGCCCGCTTTTTTATTTACAATTCCAAAAGCCTGCACGATCTGGAAAGCTTCTCGTCCGACAGCGGCATCAACGTCATGGTCATCAACATCCAGGCCTTCAACGCCACCGGCGCCGACAACCGCCGCATCTATGACGTGCTGGACGATTTTCAGAGCCGCAGGCCCATAGACGTCATCAGCGCCAACCGTCCGATCCTCATTCTGGACGAGCCGCAAAAAATGGAAGGCCCCAAGACCCTGGACGCGCTGAAGAAATTCAGGCCGCTGATGTTGCTGCGCTATTCCGCCACCCACCGGGTGCCCCGCAACAAGATCCACCGTCTGGACGCCGTGGACGCCTACAATCAGAAGTTGGTCAAAAAAATCGCCGTGCGCGGTATTACGGTGAAAGGCATAGCCGGAACAGCGCCCTACCTCTTTCTGGATTCCATAGAAATATCCAGCAAGGCTCCGGTGGCCCGGCTGGAAATGGAAATACGCCGGAAAAGCGGCGCTATTGTCCGCAAGCTGATGCGTATAGGCAAAACCGATGATCTGTTCACGCGTTCCGGTGAACTGCGCCAGTACAAGGGCTATGTGATCAGCGAGATAGACGCCCGCGCCAACACGGTGGAGTTCACCAACGGCCAGGCCATTCATGCTGGCGAAGCCATGGGCGACGGTGCGGAAGAGGCCTTGCGGCGCATCCAGATTCGCGAAACCATCAAGTCGCATCTGGAGAAGGAAAAAGCGCTTTATCCCAGAGGCATCAAGGTTCTTTCCCTGTTCTTTATAGATGAAGTCGCCAAATACCGCGACTACTCGCAGCCGGATGAAAAAGGCGAATACGCCAGAGTCTTTGAGGAAGAATACGCCCAGCTTGTTGAAGAGGAACTTGCCGCGCTGACGTCTGAAGAGACCAAGCTGAAAGAGTATTGGCGACAGTTCACGCCCGCCCGCGTCCACGACGGGTATTTCTCCATCGACAAAAACAAGCGGCTGGTTGAACCCGCCAACATAAAAAAGACTGGCGAAGATAAGGGGCTTTCCGATGATGTGACCGCCTACGATCTCATCTTGAAAAACAAGGAACAATTGTTGTCTCTCACCGATGAACGCGGCGGGCCGGTGCGTTTTATCTTTTCCCACTCCGCCCTGCGCGAAGGTTGGGATAATCCCAACGTCTTCGGCATGTGCATGCTGAAACACAGCGAAAGCACCATCTCCCGTCGTCAGGAAGTCGGGCGCGGCCTGCGCCTTTGCGTCAACCAGAGCGGGGATCGTATTGACCATCCCTCCATAGTACATGACGTGAACGTGCTGACGGTTATTGCCAACGAAAGCTACAAAGATTTTGTGGCCGGGCTGCAAAGCGAAATCAGCGACGCCCTGTCCGCGCGCCCGCGCAAGGCCGACGAAGCCTACTTTATCGGCAAAATACTGCGCGCTACGGAAGGCGATATCCAGGTTACGCCCGCCATGGCCAAACAGATATATCGTTATCTGGTTAAAAACGATTACACGGACGACAATGATACCATCACGGCGGCCTACCATGAGGCCAAGGAGCAGGAAGCCCGTGCGGCTTTGCCGTCGGAGCTTGTCCCGTATGCCGGGCAGGTCTTTGCCCTGATTGACAGCGTATACAGCGACGCACAGCTCCCCATGCCGGAAGACGAGCGCCGCCAGGAGACCAATCGGCTTAATGACAATTTCCAGAAGAAAGAATTCAGGGAATTGTGGGGGAAGATCAACCACAAGGCCGTCTACAGCGTGCATTTCGATTCCGGGGAATTGATCCGCAACTGCATTGCGACCATTGACAAGGAACTTACGGTCACACCGCTGCAATACACCGTGGCATCCGGTTCACAACTGCAAAACATCACCGTGGATCAGCTCAAACAGGGCGACGCCTTCCACTTGGAAGAAACAACAACGGATACGCTGCAAGCTTCCGCCCATTCCCGGGTGCGCTATGACCTGATCGGCAAGCTGGCGGAACAGACTCAGCTTACCCGTGCCACCATAGCCGCCATCCTTGGCGGCATCGCCGCGCCTGTGTTTGCCAAATTCCGGCAAAATCCGGAACACTTCATCACAGAAGCGGCCCGCCTTGTCAACGAACAGAAGGCGACCATTATCATTGAGCGCCTTGGGTACGACGAGTTGGCCGAGCGCTATGATACGGATATCTTCACGGCGGAACGGCAGAAAATCGATAAGACCGCCGTCAAAGAGCGCCTCAAAAAACACATCTATGACTATGTCGCCACGGATTCCACCATTGAGCGCAATTTTGCGGAAGCAATGGACGCCAGCGCCAGGGTTGTGGTGTACGCCAAGCTCCCGCGCGGTTTTTTTATCCCCACACCTGTGGGCGACTACAACCCGGACTGGGCCATATCCTTCAAATCCGGCACGGTAAAGCACATCTACTTTGTGGCGGAAACCAAGGGCTCCATGTCCACCATGCAGCTTCGGAAGATTGAGGAAAAGAAAATCGACTGCGCCAGAAAATTCTTTGAAACATTGAATTTGAAGGCTGGCCCGGAAAAAGTGAAATATGACGTTGTGACGAGTTTTTCAAGGCTTGTGGAAATTGTGACGCAGCCGTAATAGCTATCGAGAAGAAAAGGAAGAACTCCTGCCTATGAATAGTGGCGTCATTATTGAAACAATCAGTACTGGGCATCCAGATTTTCCTTTTGGAGAACTTGTCACGCTGGTCAATCAATCCACTCAGGATATTGATCTAAGCGATTGGCAAGTGGTCTCCAGACCATCGCAACCACGCCGGCCATCTGAATGGAGAACGCTCTCGGGCTCTGCACGGCCACGAATAATCGCCTGAAGCGTCGCCCCTGAGCAGTCGCGCGATTTCGGCATATACGCGCCCATTGCGCCCGAACAGACCAGAAACAGTGGTTTTTCCACGATCTCCGCGCCCCCTTGCGCCTTTGACCCGGCGAGGCCCAAAACAGCCTTCATCTACCCCAACCCCGCCACTTGCCGGCGATTCCGCCTCACGGCAGCGGGCGACCCTTTCCCTGATGGCCGCCAGGTAGCGGTTAATCGTGTTCCGATTCAACCTGGTTGCCACCGCTGTTTGCGAAGCGTCCAAATCAACGGCAAGGAGCCTGACAATTTGCCGAATTTTCGCTTCTGAAATTCTTGAACGGAAAGAATACCTGTTTTGGGGTGACTGCTGGCTTTTAGCCTTTTTATCGGTTCTCTGCTAGTCATGCCCCCATGTGTTTTTAACGCATATGACGAAGACGCACCAGTGAAGTATTCTGTCAGCGCCGCCGGGTGGCGGGCAAGAAAACACCGGCGTCTGACGACGCCGGTGCAGAACGCCCCGCTCAGGGGCGGGGTGTGGCGGCCCCGAATTGTGGAATCAGTTTTCTTCCCTGCTGGGCTGGTCCGTCTGGCCGACCTGGGCCAGCATGTCCCTGGCCGTGCCGTTGTCCGGGTCCTGCTCCAGAGCCATGCGCAGCAACGGCAGCGCGTGCATGTTGTCGCCGGTTTGTACGAAGACCGTGGCCAGATTGCTGGCGACCAGAGAGGATTTGCGCGGCAGGTCCGGATTGAGGGCCAAGGCCTTGAGCGTGGAGGAACGGGCGGCTTCGAAGTCCTTGCCTTCCAGATAGGCCATGCCCAAGTTATAGTGCAGGTTTTCGTCGTTGGGGGCCACCTTAAGGGCCTTGAGATATTCCTCGGCGGCTTCGCGCCATTTGCCGGCGCGGCGCAGCAGAATGCCCACGCGGTTGAAGGTGAGCAGGTCCTCCGGACCCCAGAAGCCCTTCTTGGCCTCCAAGCCGCGTTGCAAAAAGGAGGCGGCGGTCTGCGGATCCTTGTCCATGTAGACGTCAGCCACCCGGAAGGCCACGCCCGAGACGTATTCCGTGGCTTCACGGTTCGAAAGAATCATGGCCTGGTCAAAAATTTTCCTGGCGTTTTCCGGGCGGTTCAGCTGGAGGTAAAGTTCACCGATGGTCAGCTTGCGCTCCACGTTCAGGGGCGAGAGTGCGTCCAGCCGCTCCAAGCATGCCAACCGTTTGGCCGTATTGCCGGTGTCCGCGTAAACTTCCGCCAGCTTGCGCAGGGGTTCGAGGTACATGGAAGAGGTGCGGCTGGCGTTTTCATAGGCTTCGCAGGCCTTGTCGTATTGCTGCATGGCGCGGAAAATATCGCCGATGAGCAGCAGGGCCGCCGCTGAATTGGCCTTGAGATCCAGCGCCTGCTTGCAGACCTGCAGGGCGCGCAGATGCTCACCCTGGGCCATGAGGGTGCGCGCCCATTCCAACATCCGGCCCAGTTTGCCGTGGGGCTTGATGGTCAGGGCGATTTTTTCCAGCAGGGCCTGCACACCGATGGGTTTGACGATGCAGTTGTCCCCGCCGCTCTCGTGCAGGAGGACGAAACGCTGTTTATTGGTTTCGTGGGTGACGATGATGGTCCACAGCTCCGGGAAGCCGTTTTTGAGCTGACGGAGCAGGTAGGTCATGTCCCGGCTTCTGAGAGTTTGTTCGATGAGCAGCAGGGGCGCATTCTTGGTGGAGATCATCTGGCGCACGGTATGCAGCAGCATGTCGGCGTTACTGCTGATGGTCAGGCAGCCCGTGGGCATTTTCAGCCGCGTGCAGACGACCTCGCGCAGCAGATCTAGAAAGGCGTTGTCGTCGGAAATGCAGATGATCTGGCCGTTATCACGCAGGTACTCAGTGACGGCCTCGCCATAGGACTTGTCCTGATTTTTGCTCTCGGCCACGGTCTTTTCCATGGTCTGTTTGATCTGTCTGACCTGAATACGCTTCGCAAGGCCGCTTTTCGCGCTGTCATCCACCATGAAGCCTCCATTTCACCAAAATACATTGCGCTTATTCAGTATAGACAAAAGAATCTCCCCCGTCCAGCGGATGGACCTGGCTATGGCCGCCGGGTCAGATGATAGACGCGCGGCACCATGTACATCAGGCTCATCTGGCGGTGAGTAGGCGCGTACTGGGTAGCCACCACCACGGAGCCCAAATTCCAGAGCCGGGCGTCGTCTCCTTCTCCGGCCGAAGGCGTGCCGAAGCGCTCTTCCACCATGAGAAGGATGCGTCCGGCCGTGGCCTTATCCGGCACGGCATAATCGATTTTCAGAAAACCCAGCGGCGCGGCCGCGCCCGGTCCGTAACAGGCGGCCATCTGCTCCGCGCCGGGCACCACGCGGCGCACGTCGTACAGGTCGCAGATAAAGCCGTCGCTTTCCCGGCTGGCGGGCGTGCCGGATTTTTTCAAGGCCGCGCGCATGGCGGCGCGGTCGGTATTGTCCAGCTGTTGGCCGAAGAGCACGGCGGCCGGTCGGACTGGTCCCTCCTTGGCCATTTCCTCCAGCTCGCGGACGGCCCCGTCGTCGCCATTCATGGCCGCCGCGTAGAGCAGCAGTGCGGCGCGGGCGGAATTTTTTTCCACCCCCTGCCCCGCGCGGTAGAAATGCCCCAGCCGGGCCATGGCCTCGGTCTGTTGCTGGGCCGCAGCCCGGCTGTACCAAGCGGCAGCCGCCTTTTCGTCCTGCGGCACGCCCCGGCCCCGTTCATACAGCAGGCCCAGATTGTACTGGGCTTCCGGCTGCCCCTGGCGGGCCGCCAGATCGAACCAGCGGGCCGCTTCGCCGGGATTGGCGGGCATGCCGCGCCCCTGCTCCAGCATGCGGCCGTAATTGCTCATGCCCGAGGGATGCCCGGCCTTGGCTGATTGGGCAAACCAGTACAGAGCGCGGCCCGTGTCGGGTTCCACGCCTTGGCCTCGGTCATAGAGCACTCCTAGATTGTTCATGGCTTGGGCGTCTCCGCGTTCAGCCAATTTTTGCCAGATATCCCTGGCCGTGAGGCAATCCCCCCGGGCGTAAGCGCGGGCGGCGTCGCCCGCCGCTCCCTCGGGTAGAGCCGGGGCCGGGTCCCGGTCCGGAACTTCTTCCGCCTGTAGGGGGGGGGGAGCGTCGGACGCGGGCGTTTGCGTCGCCGCCCCCATCACAGCGGCAGCTCCGGCCGCCGCCGGAGCGGTCTGGGGCGTCGCGTTTTTCCTGCGTGTTTTGGAATTTTTCTTGCGGGTGGGGGCGGCCTCGGGAGAGTCGGAAGGCGTTACCGGTTGCGGCGTCTGAACCTGATACGCCGGAGCGGCCGCCCGGACTGCGGAAATGTCGCCGGGAGCGGTCAGCGCCAATGTCAGAACCAGAGCCAAGACCAGAAATGCGACCGGCACAGAGCGACGCGGGAAGCGTCGGGGGAAAAAAACAGAGGGCATGCGCGATTATTCCTTTCCGGGCAACACCAGGGGAAAGTCGGGCGTGAAGCTATCCAGCAGGCTCAACAGCTCCGTCAGGGTCTGGCGGTCACCCTGGATCATGTCTCGTTTTACGGCCTGATCCACGGGCAGACGTTTTTCAAACAGGGCCATGACTGTGGGCATGTCGGCGGTCAGGGTGGCATCCGGTTCGATCTCCGCGTCGGGGTCGTCTGTGCTCAGGCGGGCGTGCAGCACGCTGTTGCCCAGCCGCAGATTCCAGATCTGCTCCTGATCGGACACGTTCACCCTCAGGCTAAGCCTGAGGCCTTCAGCCCGTTGGGCATTGAGGCGCACGCCCAGATAGTCGAAATAGAGATTCGGAGTCATGGCCTGCGACTGGCTGTTGCTCTTCTGTGCGGTGTTTTTGTCCTTGGCCGGGGGCAGGCCGCGCAGCTCCCGCGCGCCGCTGAGATAAAAATTGCGCCAGGGACCGCTTTCCGCCTGATAGCCCAACTGTTCCAGGGCGTCCGCCGCCAGCGCGCGGGCCTCCGTATTGCCGGGATCGGCAAAAATCACGTGATCCAGCACCTGGGCCACCCAGCGGTACCTCCCCTGCCCGAAATCCTTGCGGGCGCGCTGCACGACGGCCCCGGCCCCGCCCATGTATTCCACGTACTTGCGGGCCGCCTCACGCGGCGGCAGGGCGTGCAGATGCGCGGGATTGCCGTCGAACCAGCCCAGATAAAAATTGTACACGGCTTTGACGTTGTGGTTCAGGCTGCCGTAATAGCCGCGCAGGCCGAAAATGCGGTTCAGCTCCGGCGGCAGACGCAGGTTTTCCGCGATTTCCAGCATGGTCTGGCCCTGATTGGCCAGATGCAGGGTCTGATCGTTGATGTAACGGTAGAGATCACTGGTCAGGGCCAAGGTCTGGCGTACCCGCGCGTTGCCCCAGACTGGCCAGTGATGCATGCTGTAGAGCACTTCGGCCTCATTACCCCACTGGGTCAGGGTTTCGTTGATGGCGCGGCACCAGCTCAGGGGATCACGCGTCTTGGCTCCGCGCAGGGTGTAGAGATTGTGCATGGTGTGAGTGCAATTCTCGGCGGCTGTCAGGGCTTTGAGCTCGGGAATGTACCAGTGCATTTCCGCCGGGGCCTCGGTATTGGGGGCCAGCAGGAAGACAAAAGTCAGGCCGTCCAGCGCAAGGCGTTCGCCGCTCCGGGCGATGGTGCGCGTGGGGGGGATGATCCCGGTGGCGCCGGAGGAATTCTTCAGGCCCAGTCCCGCGCCCACATGTCCGGTGGGCGACGGCGGCAACAGCCCGCCGTACATATACTGGGCCCGGCGGCCCATGACCGTGCCGGACATGACGTTTTCGTACATGGCAGCGCGCAGAAAGCCCTCGGGCGCGATGATCTGCACCGCGCCGCTTTTGACGTCCTTTTCCGTGGTCACGCCCAGCACGCCGCCATAGTGGTCCACATGGCTGTGCGAATAGATGATCGTCTTCACGGGCTTGCGCGGGCGGTGCTCGTAATAGAGGTGCAGGGCGGCGGCCGCGTTTTCGGCGGAAATCAGCGGATCCGCCACAATCAGACCCGTGTCGCCCTCAATAATGGTCATATTGGAAAGGTCCGCGTTACGCACCTGATAGATGCGCTCCGTGACCTGGTACAGGCCGTCGTGCAGCACCAGTTGCGACTGCCGCCAGAGGCTGGGATTCACCGTGTCCGGCGCGGATGTGGGCATGATGCCGGGGGGCGACATGTCCCGGTTCATGGCCGGGGCCAGAAACGCATATTTTTCCAGACTCCAGGTTTCCCGGCCGCTTTTGTCCAGAATACGGCCCTGATCCGGCAGGGGGGCGATGAAACCGCGATGGGCGTCCTCATAATCCTGCCGGTCGTTGAAATCCAGCTCCGCAGCCACAGCTTCGTTGACCGCGCGTGTGGCGGCGGTGGCCGGCTTTTCGGCCATCTGACCGGGGGAAGTCGTCTGGCTTATGGCTTGCGCCGCGCTCGCGTCGAAGAAAAGGCATGCCAGACCGGCCGCACCAAGCAGAAAGTAATGGAAAAGGGACACGATTCCCCCTCATGGTTGACGTTTGGGGCAGCTGAAGCCCATGAAATCCGTCTCCGGCCGGCCGGTAAGGCGTTCGTCGGGCACCAGGGCGTGCCCCCGCCAATCCTGGATTGCGGCATTGAGCCGCTCCATACTGACATAGGAAAGCAGCGCAGGCCAGCGGTCCGCCATGGCCCGCAGCACCCGGGTGTAGGTCACTTCCCCGCCGTGGAAACCGTCGATGAATTCGCAGTCGTCGGAGGCGAAGGTGCTCGGATCCGTCAGGTCCAGCACGTCGATGCCGCGCGCCAGCAGGGCCTTGCGCAGGGCGAAAAGATGGGGGTAACCCTCCTGATGCCCGCGCATGGTCGCCAGCACCCGCTCGGAAAGCGGCGCGATGAAGACAAAGGTCTGGATGCCGCGCGCCTTGAGCCGGCAGTAGATTTCGGCAAAGGCGTCCAGATGTTCCGGGCTGGGGACTTCCTGGCCCGGTCCGGCCCGGTAAAAGGCCTTGATGCCGTGGCGGACCTGGCTGAGCGTGTCGTTGAACTGATAGTCGAAGGGGCGCTTTTGCCCGGTAACGTCCGCCGTGTAGTACCAGGAGCCGTCCGGACCGAATCCGTCGTCGGTCTGCTGGGCCATGATGCCGTAACGTCCGGCCCTGAACCCGTGCCCGAAAGGACCCAGCAGGGGGGCGGCCAGCTCCGTGAGGGAAATTTTGCCGTCTAGCAGCCAGATCCAAGGTTTTTTGAGGCTCTCGAAACTGTAATTGTAGGATCCGCTGGTGGGAGGCACGTCCTCAAAGGGGCGAGCCTCCCACTGGGGCATGAACCACCAGAAATCCAAGCCCAGAATCACGGCCTGGGGTTTATGGATGCGCAGCATGACGTCCAGGGTGGAGCGCAGCACCGCCAAGTTTCCCGCCACGCCGCCCATGTTCAGAAAGGGCCTGCGGAAATAGGCCGCGCGGAACTGCATGACCCGTGAGGAGCCCACGGCCGTGATGTCCGGTTTGACGGCCGCGTAGAGCCGCAGTTTGTAATCCACGAAATCCTGGGACACCCCGGAGCCGAACAGGGCGAACCCACCCTGGGCCTGCCCCGCCACGGCACGCTCCACGGCCACGTCGCCGCTTTCATACAGCCACCACCACGTATAGGGTACAACCAGAACGACGCCCAGCAGGGCCAGGATCAGCAGGGTTTTGAAATACCGGCGCAGATAGGCCGCATCGCTCAGGACGCGGGAGGGGGCGGGCGTCCGGGGCTCGTGCCGGGGCGTCCCGACCTCCGGCTTGGCTCTGAATATTCGGAAAAGTCGCATGTGTGGCTCCGGCGCTAAAACTGGAAATATAGAAAAGTGGACTGGCGCGAAACCAGAATCAGCGCGGCGAAGGCCAGCAGGGCCAGGCCCGAGGCCCAGAGCCCGGATGGCCGCCAGGCCAGCCAGGGCCGGGAGCCGTCGCGGCGGCCCTGAAGGATTTCGCGGCTGTTGGGAAAGGCCCAGACCAGCACGGCGCAGAGCGTCAGCAGAGCGAAGGGCTGCCAGCCCTGGAAATAGTGGTTGGGCAGCCACCCGGCCAGCAGGGCGGATGCGCCGCTCAGACCCTGTGCCGCCGCGCCGTCAGGCGCGTTGAACGGCCCCGTGAACATGGCCGTGTAGACACGCAGCGCGCCGTCCAGGCTCAGGGCCCGGAAGACCACCCAGCAGGCATTGATGCACAGAAAGGTAAAGGCGATGGTGAGCATCCGCAGCGGCGCGGCGGCCAGGACGGCTTCCAGGCGCGAACCCTTGATCCGGGCGCGGAAAAAGTGATTCACGCTGAGCATCAGGCCGTGCAGGGCCCCCCAGAGCATGAAGGTCCAGCCCGCGCCGTGCCAGGCCCCGCCGATGAGCATGGTCAGAAAGAGATTGCGGTACTGTTTGAGCCGCCCGGCCCGGTTGCCGCCCAGGGGAATGTACAGAAAGTCGCGCAGCCAGGCGCTGAGCGTGATGTGCCAGCGCCGCCAGAAATCCACGATGCCCGTGGACTTGTAGGGCGAATTGAAATTTTCCGGCAGGCGCAGGCCCAGCATCAGGCCCAGACCCAGCGCCATGTCCGTATAACCGGAAAAATCGAAATAGAGCTGGAAGGTATAGCAGAACGAACCCAGCCAGGCTTCGGCCCCGCTGAGGGGAAAGGCCTTTTCCGCCGCGTTGAACACGGCGTCGGCATACAGGGCGATGCTGTCGGCCAGCAGCACTTTTTTGGCCAGGCCGATGCTGAACAGGCTGAAGCCGCGCGCCAGTCCTTCGGCGTCGGGCTCGGCCAGAGCGTCAAACTGCGGGCCCATTTGTTCGTAGCGCACGATGGGGCCGGAAATAACATAGGGAAAACAGGAGGAGAAGAGCGCGTGGCGGGCCAGACCCTGCGGCGCGATCTGGCGGCGGTATACGCTGACCAGCCAGGCGATCTGGATGAAGGTGTAGAAGGAAATGCCCAGAGGCAGGCCCGGAGGCTGGAAATCCCATTGGGTCTGGAAGAGCAGGGCCAGATTCTGGGCTAGGAACCAAGAATATTTGAACCAGAGCAGCGGCAGCAGATTGAGGGTCAGGGCCAAGGCCAGCAGGCCTTTGCGGGACAGCCCCAGCGGCGGACCGCCCTTTTTGATGCCTTCCGGCGCGGCCAGAGCCAAGCCGAAGGCGTAGTTCATGCCCACCGTGACGGCCAGCAGCAAAAGAAATCCCGCGCCCCACAGACCGTAGAAGACGGCCGAAAAGAACAGCAGCGCCAGGGCCAGCCGCAAGGAACCGAAGCCGCCGGTCAAATGCCAGACCAGCAGCAGGAGGGGCAGAAAACAGAACAGAAACGGATAGGAATTAAACAGCATAGGCAACTCCCGGCGCGGGATCTCCGCACGGCGCGTTGCGACGACGCGGCGATGCTTCGGTCCCGCCGCCGGTCCGGGGCCGTAACATCCGCCGGGTGGCCGTGAGACCGCCGTGAACCACATGCCCGCGCGAACCTTTGCGGGGTGGCCCTTGCTCGTGGCCTTCAAAGAGGGTCGCCCCCGACGTGTGCTGAAGCGGCCTTTTGTCTCCCAGCTTCACCACTGTTTGTATTTCATGGGAATAATGTTCAAATTAACCGCCGCGGAGTGGTTCACGCCTGAAAGGCGGCAAGCGCCCTAGGGGTTGAGTTCCGAGCGGAATTTGCGGGACAGACGAAAGACCATCACTTTGCGCGGCGGCAGGGTGATGGTTTCATCAGTCTGCGGATTGCGCCCCTTGCGGGACGCCTTGTCGTAACACTCAAATTTGCCGAAGCCGCTGATCAGCAGGGCATGGTCCTTCTTGATGGCGGTCTTCATAATATCCAGGAGCTTCTCCACCACGTTTTTCACGTCCACACGATTTTTGTCGGTCTTTTCGTAGATGGCCTCCACAATATCCGCTTTGGTCAATGTTTTTTTCATCGTGAGATTCTCCGGCCGTTCATGCTGCGGTTATGAGGCTGACGGCACCCGCCGCCACACAGACGATCCCCCACGCTATGGAGTATGGCGCGCATCCGCTTCACACTGGTGACATTTTCTTTTATAAATACACGCAAGTCCCGGCCTGAGCAAGTTTTTTCTTTTTTGCCCGGCCGGTTGCGCAATTATTCGCCATTGATTCCGCAGTCAGCGAGGCCCCATGCCGTCCGTTTCTCCGCTTCCATCCCTTGCGCCACTGGTTGCACCATGGCCGCAGCCAGCGCGTTCGCGGCCAATCGTACCGGTTTTTCTGCCTTTCCGGGGCTGCCCGACGCGTTGCATTTTCTGCGCGCAGGACATTCAGACCGGCCGGATCCGGCAGGAGGCCGATCCGGACGGGAATGTGCCCGACGGGATTCTGGACAAGGCCGGCGCTGCACTGAACCTGCGTGCCGCGCGCGGTCTGCCCCCAGCGGAACTGGCCTTTTACGGCGGCACGTTCACCGCTCTGCCCGCCGCGGAGCGGGAAGCCTGTCTGGAATTCGCCGCGACCGCGCTGGCGCGGGGGCGCATTGCCAGTTTCCGCTGCTCCACCCGGCCTGACTGTCTGGACAAGCGCATATTGTCCCGTCTGCGGCAAACAGGCTGCGCGGTTGTGGAACTGGGCGTGCAGAGCTTCGCGGACACGGCCCTGCGGGCCGCCCGGCGCGGCTATGATGGCGCGGCGGCCTTGCGGGCCTGTGCCCTGGTCAGGGCGTCGGGGCTGCGGTTGGGCGTGCAATTGCTGCCGGGCATGCCCGGCGTGAGCCCGGAGGTTTTTCTGGCGGATGTGGGGCAGGCGCTGGATGCGGGCGCGGACATGCTGCGTTTTTACCCCTGCCTGGTGCTGGCAGGCACCGGCCTAGCCCGGCTCTGGCGCGTCGGAGGCTATGCGCCCTGGGACATGGAAAGCACGCTGGACAACTTGGCCCAAGGCTGGCTGTTGGCGCGGGCCGTCCATACGCCGGTCATCCGGATGGGCCTTGCGCCGGAGGCATCTCTGGCTGGAGCGATACTGGCCGGTCCCGCACATCCGGCGCTGGGCACGCGGGTCATGGGCCGGGCTCTGCTGGCGGCCGTGCGGAATCTGGCCACCCGTGCACCGGGAGGGCGGATGCCGGAGCGTCTGGAAGCGCCGCGCGCCTGCCAGGGCTATTTCTGGGGCCATGCCAACGAATTGCGTCCGGCCTGGGCCGCATTGGGCCTCGACCCACGCAACGTGCGCTACACCAAAGACGCCGCATTGCGCCTCTGGCTCCATCCGTAGCCTTGTGTTTGTTTCCGCGTGTCTTTTTCCGGCGGTCTTTCCAGTGGAAAGCGAGAAAACGGCGGCCATAAGCGCCTTCTCTGTCATGGTTCTGCGTCGTTTGATGTGGAATTGACAGCGCCCCCAGCCAGTTTGGATAGTCCCCTTTCAGGAGGACTGCCATGCAGGCTGAAGAACTTTTTGCCCTGGGCCTTGGCCTCACGCCGCCCTGGAAAGTT
>APFI01000351.1 GCA_000403945.1 Desulfovibrio sp. Dsv1 | reverse complement strand
CCCGCACGGAGGAAGCCTCACTTGCAGGGAGAGGTTCCAGAATTGCCCATTGTTCATCTGTTAATCCCTGGTATTTGCTCATGAAATTCGCTTGCACGATTTTCATGACCTTTTCTGGAATTATGAAATGACTTCTAGTCATGGCCCTAATATAATTATGGGGTAGTCTCGACTTAACTTGGGAATCGCCCCTTGGAAGAAGAGGGAAACTCCGTTTTGATGGAAGCGCGGGTACCGTCAAACGGGAGTCATGCCTGCGGAGTTTTTCCGTGGAAAGTTTCAATCAGGACGTCATCAGGACAAGACCGGACTTCCCGGTCTCTCCGCCGGACCCGACGATATCTCCAACTTCCGCCGCATCACGGATTTTTCCGGGGACGTGTTTTACCGGTACCGGACAGCGAAGGAGGTCACGGAACTGGCTGTGTAATGGATTTTGCCATAGCCTTTCCCGCATATGGCCAGTTGCGTTTGGCTGGTCCTTCTTTGGGCCCGTGAGCTTGCGGGGGACATGATGGAACGCCGCCGCGGCATCTTCTTGTCGCGCTGGACTGTTGGCCGGTATGTGAAATCCTGGGGGCTTGCGGTGCAAAAAAACATGCGTCGCGCCCTGGAACGCAATCCGGCGCGGGCGCGGTACCGGCCGCAAACGAGGCATCCCGCTGCCAAGGTGCGGCCAGGGTGGGAAACGCGTCCATCTGGCGGGGTGACGGGACCGGCTTGCGCCCGGACCGCCGAGCCGGAACCGCCCGGGGCGAAAAAGGCAAAACCCTGGCAGTGAAAAAGACCGGCAAGCGGTTTGGCCGCGCTGTGCTTTCCGCCATAACAAGACCGCAGGCCGGCATTCCATGCGCAAGCCCGCTGGCGAACAGGCGGCTGGAAAAGCACCCGGGCAGGCTCGCGCTGTCTCTTTTGCCGCCGTATAATCCGGAGCTGAATCCGGATGGTAATTCAGGATTTGAAAAACAACGCCCGGGGCAAACAACGGGCAGCCATACGCTCCGGAATGACCAGGGCGGTCCGTTCTTTCATGCGCGGCCGGCACGCGTCCCCGGCAATAGTCAGACGGCACTTCACGCTGCGGGCTGCGGCATGCGCGGCATGATTGAAAACATTAAGGGGCTGTCCTGGCTAATGTTTGGCCGCATTATCCCAATAAATTAGCTATGATAGGGGCTCACGATGATTGCCGGCATTGAAGCGCCATTCGCGTTTCTTCAGGAACCAGTAAAAATGTTCGGGCCTGATGCCGCTGAAACGCCGCAAATGCCTTTTCGCCTGATTCCAAAAGTTTCCTGTTCCATTGATATGGTCAGCCTGTTCCGCGGACAGCCTTGAATGATTGGGCCGGTGATGGTGGAACCCGTTGACGCCCAGGGCATTATATACCTTGAAAGTATCGGTGTGCGCGATACTGTCCGGATCAACGCGCCCCTCAATAATGGGCGTCAGCGTTGCGGCGCATGTGTTGGGATTTATGGCCGTGCGAACTTTGCCATTACGCTTCAGCAAACCGGAACCTGCTGTTTTCCCTGCGGATCCACTTCCGCGTTTTCCTTTTCTGATTCCTCCAAAGTAACTCTCGTCGGCCTCAACCTCTCCAGACAAATGGTAACCGGGCAAATGCGCGGCAATCAGGCGTCGCGGGCGCATTGAAATGCGAGGTCGTCCTATTCGGCGTACGCATCTGCAATTTCTCCCGCCGCGCGAGCCGTTGAGCCCGCCGCAAAAAAGTGAATCAGTTCAGATCGCCGGCGAGCGCCCTGCCTGCGCCGTCGCTCGTACATGTGTCATCCTGGCAAATTTCCCTGGCCAGGACAGACCCAACATTAATGCAACTATGTGAGATGCCAACAGGTTCAAAGAGCTGTCACGCCAAGCGCTCCGGATCGCCGGGGCGCTCTTTTCTCCGCGTCCGCGTCGTGCTAAGCAACGGGGCATGAATAACAAAAATTTTACTTTGACCCACGATACGACGAACCCGCCGGGCCAGACCGGGCACCCGGCTACCGGAAGCGGTGCCCCTCAACCCGCGACCTGCGCCGCAGTCTGCCCGCTGGCCCAGATACCGGCTCCGATCTGGAGATCCCTGTTGCGTCGCCCTTTCCGCAAGCGGCATCCCTTTATCTTCTGGCTGTTGATTTTGATTCTGGCTGGCGTGGCGGCCCTCAGCCGCGGCGAGGACTGTCAGGCGCTGTTTGTTGGCGGTGAGCGTCTGGCCCTGGTTACGGTGCGCGGACCGATCATGGACGTGGCCCCCACACTGGCCTGGATTCGTAAAATCGAGCGCGACCCCGCTGTGAAAGGCGTGCTGCTGCGGGTGGATTCCCCCGGCGGCGGAGCCGCCGCCTCGCAGGAAATGCACGACGCCCTGGCCCGGCTGGCCAAAAAACGCCCCATCGCGGTGAGCATGGGTTCCATGGCCGCCTCGGGCGGGCTGATGGTCAGCATGGCCGGACAGCGGATTTTTGCCAATCCTTCCACTGTCACCGGTTCCATCGGCGTGCGCATGGACATCCCGCAGCTTCAGGGCCTGCTGGGCAAAATCGGCGTGGGGCAGGAAACCCTGATCACCGCGCCCTATAAAAACGCGGGCTCCTACCTGCATCCGCTTTCGCCCGAGGATCGGATCTATTTCGAAGGCGTGCTCAGGGATATGCACGAGCAGTTCGTGGATATTGTGGCCTCATGCCGGAACATGCCGCGCGAGCGGGCCACGCAACTGGCCAGCGGCAAAATTTTTACTGGCCGGGAAGCCCAAAAACTGGGGCTGGTGGATGCACTGGGCGGCCAGGACGCAGCCCTGCGCTGGCTGGCGGAAAAAACCGGTGTGCCCGCAACCCGCAAGCTGCTGACCCGACCCAAGGAAAGCTCCTGGCTGGCGGAGAGCCTCGGATCCTGGTTCGGCCTGGATTTTTCGGCCTTTGCCGCGACCGCCGGTGTTGACTGGCGCACGCCGGTCTTCCTGTACCAGTTCTGAGCCCGCGCGGTTTTGTCATTCCTTGCGGCAAGTAAAAAGAGCGTCTGCGGAGACGCCTGGACGAATGACAAGCCCCACTTCGCGACGCTTGCGCCGCTGTCGGCCCGTTTTCACGAAAGCTCACCGGATGGAGCGCGAGCCGTTCACCCTGTGCGGATCCCGCGTTGCAAGGGCCGTGACGGATCCATCATTATGCCGGTACTTCCTGATTCATGTTCATATACCTCTGAAATCCCCATTTCCGGCCCGCCATGTGCCCAAGCCGGGCCGATGCCGGCATCAGGGCCGCATGTCCGTCCGGGAAGCCGCCGGCGACGGATTTTTCGATTCAAACGCTCAAGCGGGCTGTTGCTGCGGATTTTGTCGTCGGCGCGCCGGGCGAAATGCCAGGGGCTGTGCCCGGTCAGGGCGGCCATCCGTGCAAGCGGGCGGGGCGTCGCCGCCGTGGCATCTTCCGTTGGCGGAACCATATTCAAAAGAGGCTGTTCCCGGTAATCCGGGCAGAGTCCGGTACAGACGGCGCGAGCCGCGCTCAACCGCCAAACCGTTGCTGCTGAGGGATCCGGCGCGCGGGCACACGGTCAACAGGGTTGTGCCGTGGTCCAGCGTGAGTCTGTGCGCGCGCAGCGGGGGAATGCGCGGAAGCATCCCCCGCGGATGCGCCGCGCGCCAAAAAGGGTTCCAGCACAGACCGCCGGAAAGCGCTGCGCCGACCACATCATGCGCGGCGTCGCGGCAAAGGACGCTCTCAAAACCGCCGGAAGGCGAGTACTGATAACTTACGGACGCCATGACGCCCCACAGATGCGGAAACGGCTCATTCCCCGGCCCCCTCTTGCTTATCCCGCTCATTTGGGACCGAAACCGCGTCCGGGCCGCCCTTGGCCCCGGGTTCGGGCATATGCCACGCGCCGGGCAGAGGGGCCGTAATCTCCGCTGTGTCGCCCAGATAGGGATTGAAGTAGCCGTAGCGCAGCCAGGGGCAAAGTTTTTTGAGGCGCTTCATAAATGCGCCCAGGCCCATGCTCGGGGCCATACTCAGGGCGCGGCCCTGATCCGCGTCGCCGCCCATCAGCCGGAAATACCATTCCGGGTCGATGTTCAGGTTGCGCCACTGGATCATGCTCACGCCGTTTTCGCCCACTAGGCGGGCCAGGGCTTCCAGTTCCTCCTCGGTGTCTGTGACGCCGGGGAAGAAAAGCAGGTTGAGCGAGACGAAAACGCCGTATTGACGGGCCTCACGGATGGCCGTGCGCACGTCGGCGAAACTGTAGTTGGCGGGCCGGTAGTAACACTGGTAGAGGTCCGCGCGGGCGCTGTTGCAGCTCACCCGCAGGCTGGTCAGTCCGGCTTCGGCCAGACGGGCCACGGCCTCGGGATTGGATGCGTTGGTGTTGCAGTTGACCGTGCCCCGGCCGCCTCCGGCGCGGAACATGCGCACGCTTTCCACCAGCAGGTCCGCGTTGGTCAGTGGGTCCCCCTCGCAGCCCTGACCGAAGGAATAGATGGGCGTAGCATTCTCCCGGCTCTGGTGCAGGCGCATGACTTCCACGATTTCAGCGGCCTCGGGCGTGAAGGCCAGGCGGCACTGGGGCGTCACGGTCACGGGCGAATCCCTGTCCTGGGCCGAGATACAGCCCACGCAGCGTGCGTTGCAGGCGCGCGAGGTGGGCAGCGGCGCTTCATAGCGGCCCAGCGCGAAGTTGCGCGCCGCCGGGCAGTCGTAGCGCAGCACGCAATTGTTCAGGATATGGCGGATCAGGCGGTTGTCCGGGTGCTCGCGCAACAGCCGGCGCACGTTCTGCTCAATGCGGCCTCGCGGGATGCGGCGGAACTGCTGGCGCGGATCTTGATCCACATTGCGGGCGCAGACGTAAAAGCGGCCTCGGGCGAAGCCCACCGCGCCGTAAGCGAAAAGGGGCAGCATGGGCGCGTTTGCATCGCTCTCATAGGCCGGGTGGGCCGAAAGCGTGTGCGCAGGCGCGGCAAAGGCGGCCACGGCCAACTGGTCCAGAACTTCGGTTTCGCCGCTTTCGGGATTCAGGCCCACAGCCCGGCGGCCCGGCAGGAGAAAGAGTTTGCTTTCCTCGGGCAGGGGCATCAGCTCGTCCGGACGCGGCAGACCCCACTGGCCGCCCCGGCGGCAGACCATCAGCAGGTCGGGAGCGTCATAGATGTTGCCGCCCTCGTCGGCCATGACCAGATGCGGTTCAAGACGCGGCGCGGTCATAAATCCTCCTTGCCCAAGCCGGGGTGAACGTATATAAGTGGGAAAGCGCGACGCGGATGGGCGCTGCGCGCTGCGCTCCCCGCCCGCCCGACGCGCACAGCGTTTTTGTGAGGCCCGTCATGTTTTCCATCATGTTGTTTATTTTTCTATGTTTTCTGGGCATGCTGGCTGTGTTGTTCTACATGCTGCGCAGCCAGGAACGGCTCTGCCGGATTTTACGGGACGAACACGCCCAGATGCGCGTGCTGTTGCGGGCCACGGAATCGCGTCTGGACGCCCTGAGCGGCGTTGCCGGCCCCGCGCTCCGGCCCACCGGGGTGGTTCCGGCCCATGATCCTCTCCTGCACCTGAGCTTTGAGGACCCGCTTCAGCCGGGCCGGGACGAAAAGCACGCCACGGATCCCGCGCTGGATTTGCATTTCGATCCGCTCACGGACGAATCCGCCAATTCCCGTTAATTTCGCCGTTTCTCAGTCCGCCGGTCCGAAATTTCCTCTGGCCGCGGCCAGATAGGCTCGCCTGAGGGCCGGTTCCGCCAGTTCCTCGGCCCAGAGCAGGTAGGGCATTTTCAGGCATTTCTTGCGGATGGCTTCGGCCTTGGTCTGGCGCGCGGCGATCAACGCCCTGGCATCCTGCATCCAGAGATCGCGGAGCCGGTCCGTAAAGGCCTGGGCCCGGTGCCGCGCGCGGTGTCCTGCGTCGATCTCGGCTAAGGCCGTTTCCCCGATATAAGCCATCAGTTCCGGATTTTTGAGCAGCAGCCCGATGCGGAACATCGCGTCGCCCGCATCGTCCGGCGCGTAGCCCACTAGGTGCTCGCCGTCCACGAAAAGATTGTCCATGCCGTGTCCCACGCGCGGCGTCAGCAGGCAGCCGCCGCAGCCCATGGCCTCAAAGACCCGGAAATTCAGGTCCCCGTGTTCGCAATGATTGAGCAGGATGCGCCCCTGTGGGAAAAGCGCGCGATAGTTGCCGCGTTGCACATGCAAGCCCGGCAGACGGCCCGCCAGATTTTGCAGAAAAGCGGCGCGCCGGGGCGTGTTTTCGTTGACCGTGCCCACGAACAGGCAGTCCCAGAGTTTGGACGCACCGGGGCGCGGCCGGTCCTCGTCCTGGGCGAAGGGCGGCGACCACCAGACCCGCTCGGGCGGCAGAAATGGACCGGAAAAGCTCTCCCGGTGGTCCCGCAGGGAAAACAGGCAGGCGTCGAAGCCTTGGGCGTACAGGGGTTGCCAGCTGTGGATATGCGAATCCACGCTGTAAAAAACCGTCAGACAGGGAAAGCGTTCCATGCCCAGCACGAAAGGCGGGCGGCTTTTGTCCGCCACCACCAGCACGTCCGGCGTGAAACCGGCCAGACGCACCAGATCCTCCCAGCGGAACACGCGAGCGTCTTCGAAATTATGCAGGGCCACGTCCTGCCATCCGCAGGATTGCAGGGCTTGGCAGAAAAACGGGCTGCCGATCCATAACAGACGTTGCATAGCCCCCCAGAGGCAGCCGAAGCCCGACTGACGGCGCGCCCGCCGGACTGTTGCCAAAGACGGCAAGATACAATAGGTTTTCAACCTAGCCTTGATGCCCTGTGGCGTCAAGGCGCGGCACAGTGGGGCGGCACCCGGTTTCTCCACCCGACAATGCATTGCGCCCGCTGTCCCGAGCGCCCAATTTGTTGAGCCGGTAACCAAACACCATGTTTTTAACCTCTCGCCCGTTACGGATCCTCCTGCGCATTTTTCTGGCGCTGCTGATTGCGTTGTCGGTTCTGCTGGCGACAGCCTTCTATTTTTTGCAGCGTAATCCCGAAGCCCTCACCCTCCACTATCTGGATGAACTTTCCGCGCGTACCGGCCTGACTTTTACTGTGGAAAGTGTGGATGTGGTGCTTTTGCCCGTGCCCTCCATCGTGATGAGCAACGCTTCGGTGGAAGGGAAGGAGCTGCTTTTCTCCGTGGCCTATGCCACCCTGCGTCCTGATTTTCTGACCTTGTTGCGCGGGGCCTTCGAGCCGCGCGATATTTCGCTGGTGCGGCCCTGTCTGCGCGGCGTGTTGCCCCTGCCCCTGGGGGATCCGGGGGCTCTGGCGGCGCGTTTTGGCGGCAGCGGCGGCGGTCTGCCCGACCTGCTTACTGACTGCCGCATGGCCATCGTCCAGGGCGAGGCCGATCTGACGGGTACGGACGGCGCGCGCCTGCAGCTGGGCAGCCTGCAATGCCGACTGGACACGGAATCTCCGGCCCGCGTCAGCGGTCGCGTGCATCTGGGCGCGGCCCTGTTGCGGCGGCAGGGGGCACCCCTGATCCGCCTGGACAATTTTCTGGTTGAAGGGGAGAGCGATCCGCGCAGACCGCTCACGGCCACGCCCAAGCTGCTGATCAGCGGTGCGCTGCGTTGGCCGCCCCATCTGGAACGGTTCAAGCTGGCGCTGAATTTTCAGGCCGGAGTCACGGGCTGGGCCGCGCGCGCGGATCTGAACGGGGAGCTGGCCAAGGATCAGGAGTTGTTGCCCTTTGCGCTGGCCGGTACGGCGGCCGTGCGCGGCCGGGAGCAAAACGTCAGCCTGGAGCGGGTGCAGCTGGAATTCGGGCCGGACAGTGGGGAACTCAGCGGCATGCTGCGTCTGCCCGGCACGGCGTCGGGTGCGGAGCAAGGCTTCAGCTTGGACGGGCGCCTGTTGCTGCACCGCGCGAGCCTGACCCAATGGCTGGGTTTCGCCCGCAACCTCGCGCCCGGCCTGCAACTGGCCCTGGACAATCTCACCGACGGCAGTATGGATTTTCATCTGGACGGCCAAGGGCTGAAAGTGCCGCGCATCGCGGTGCGCTGCGCCGGGGCGCGCTTTACCGGCTCCGGTGGCGTGGCCAGCTGGGCCAAACCGGAAGTGGCTCTGGACCTCAAGGCCGACCGCCTCAATCTGGGCTTGGCCATTCCCGAGGCTGTGGGCAAGCCGCCGCTGGGGCCCCGTTTTTTCCACGGCCCGCTGACGCCCATGCCCGGCGAACCCCTCCAGCCCGGCGAAACCGGCGTGAACTACGACATCCGGCTGGCCGCCGCCGGCGTGGATTACGGTCTCCTGCGTATTGAGGACGCCAAGGTGGTCATCAGACCCGGCAAGATGGACAAAAACGGTCTGGAGGACACTCTGCTCGCGGCGGACGGGCGGTTTTACGGCGGCAGCATACACGGGGAGTGCATTCTGGGCGGCGGGAAGGAGCATCCCTATGCCATCAGCATGCGTTTCCGCGACGTGAACGGCGCGCCTCTGGGCAAGACCATGCCCGCATTGCCGGTCAAAAGCGGTCGTTTGCGGGCTGATGTGGACATCATGAGCCAGGGCCGCGAGCTGGCGGGATTTTTGGGCAAGCTCCGGGGCACGGTGAGCGTGCGTGGCGAGCGGGGAAGCCTGCGCCCGCCCGGTTCATCCGGTGAGCTGGCATTCAGCGGCATGGAAGTGGAGCTCAGGGCGCGTTCCGCCGTTTGGGAAAAGGGCCGTCTGGGTCTGGACGGCCAGTGGCGCGGCGCGCTGGACAGCGCGGACCTCAACGGCCGGGCAGATCTGAACGGCAGGCTTTGGTTCAGCGGCGACGGCGGCGGCAACGGCAATCTGGATTTCCAGAATCTGCCCGGCAATCTGACCTTGCGCCTGAGCCCGGCGCTCAGCTCGCTGCCCGAGGGCTTGCAGGCGGACCTCAGCGGCGATTTTTCCTGCCAGGGGGCGCGCAACCAGCTTGCGGTCGGCAACGCGCATGCCAGCGCCTTGGGCGTGGAGCTCCGGGGGCAGGCCCAGGTCAGCGGCAGCAGGGACGGTCTGGGCTGGCAAGGCTCGGTTTCGGCGATCATCCGGGATCTGAACCGCACCCTGCGCCTGGCGTTCAACACGGCGGCCAAGCTGCCGCCGGCCCTGAACAAACTCAGCCTGGAAGCGGACTTCAAGGGCAGTTCGGACACGCTCTCGCTCAGCAATATTCGCGCCCGCCTGGACCAGAGCGCGGTCGGCGGTTCGCTGACCGCCTCCCTGCGCAAGCCGCAACCGGACCTGAATTTTAATCTCGGCATGGACAAGCTCAACCTGAACCGTTATCTGGACGACAAAAAGGACGCGCCCGCCAAAAAAGGCGCTCCCAAGCCGTCGGGCGAAAAATGGAATTTCCGCTTCATGCGCGGTTTCAGCGCCAAAGGCGAACTTCGCGTCAAGGAGCTCACCGGCTGGCGCTTCAAAGCCCAGGATATCAAGCTGCCGTTCATGCTGGAGAATGGCCTGCTGAACTGCGGGCCCAACACGGCCAGTTTTTATGGCGCGGCCCTGCAAGGCCGGGCCAAAATCGATTTCAACAAGGGGCTGCGCTTTGAAAGCTCTCTGGCTGTGACGGACTTCGATCTGACCGCCGCCAGCCGGGACAGGGGCGGCGACGCGGTTCTGGGTGGCCGGGGCAGCATCAGTTCCGAGGTGCGGGGCGCGCTGACCGGGCCGGGCCAACTGCCCGCCGCTCTGGACGGCGCCTGGCGCTTTATCGTGCGCGACGGATCTTATCAGAAACGCGGCGGCGACGGCGGGCTCAAGGGCAGGCCCACACTCTTCGGCCTGGCGTCGGCCTCGGGCTCCATCACGGCCGGCATGGTCCGCAGCGCGGACTTCAGTCTCCAGGGGCCGGGTCTGAAAGTGCACGGCGGCGGCTGGATAGACCCGAACAACGAGACGCTGGACTGCAACTTTACCGTGAATATGAAAAATCTGCCTGATTTTCCCCTGCGCCTCTACGGCAGCCTGCACGACAGCAAAACCTCCATCGGCGCGGGCAAGCTGATTCTGAACACTATCGGGGGCATCACCTCGGGCTTTGTGGATGTGCTGGGCGGTATTGTCGAAGGCACCTGGAAGCTGTTCCGATAGCGGTTTTACCTTGTCTCCGATTTTCAGGGACTGCGCCGCCCTCGATTCGTTGCGGGGATGCGGTCCCACCTGCCCGCAATCGGCTGAAAGAGCCTTGTCTTCAGACCCGGATGGCAGTGCATGCTGATACCGAAGCAGCTCGCATTGAAAATGCGGGCCGCTTGAAGCGCGGTCGGAAATGATGGGGACCTGTTGCAACTGCCTCCGTTGTCAGCGGACCGGCAATCATTTGTGCAGCTTTTCGGCGATCAATTCGCGGATGATTTTACTCAAGCCGGGCAGATCGGGTTTGGAAACCTGACGATCCGCGCCCACCTTGACGCCCTTGTCGTGCAGGGCTTCGGTGATCAGGGAAGAAAAGAGGATCACCGGGAGCTGCTGCATGCCCGGCGTCTCGCGGATTTTGAGCGTCAGCGCATGGCCGTCCATTTCCGGCATTTCAATGTCGGAAATAACCAGATGCACCATATCGGTGAGAGCCATCTGCTTGGATTGGGCCTCATTGCGCAATTGCGTGAGATAGTCCCAAGCTTCCCGGCCGCTGCCCACCGCCGTGACCTGGAAACCGGATTTTTCCAGCGAGGATTTGATGATGTGGCGCAACGAACTGGAGTCGTCGGCCACCAGCAGGTGAAATTCGCCCGCGCCTTCCACCGGGGTGGTGTCCACCTCCACCTTGGACATGTCCAGGGTGCTGTCCAGGCTGGCCAGGATCTTTTCCATATCCAGAATGAAGAGCACCCGGTCCTGGATACGCAGCACTCCGGTGATGCTCTCGCGCGAGTAGGCCTGCACGTACTGGTTGGGCGGTTCGATGCGGTCCCAGGCCATCCGGTGGATGCTGGTCACCGAAGAAACCAGAAAGGCCGCCTGCACGCCGCTGAATTCCGTGACGATGACCTTGTTGTTTTCTTTGGATGCCATGTCCTTGCCGAGCCACGCCGCCAGATTTAGGATGGGCAGCACCTTGCCGCGCAGATTGAAGGTGCCGAGCACCGAGGCGTCGTGTTTGCTGGGCACACTGGTCACACTGGGCAGTCGGATGATCTCCAGCACCTTGGCCACGTTGATGCCGTAGTGGCCGCTGTAGGTACCGCCGTCGGGCAGCCTTTCATCAATGAGAAACTCTATGATTTCGAGCTCATTGTTATTGGCATTGAGCAAACTGTTTTGGGTCATGGCAATCCTCGTCCTGCGGCTGGAGCGGCATCAATGAACCTTATCGGCCGCCGTCAGCTTTCCTTAAGGCGCGTGGGGAACTATCCGCAAACTTTCCGAAAAGCCTCAACGGCGCGCGCCAGCCGGGCGTCCGGCCGGTTTTGCCGCGGCCCGGCCCGGTTCTTTGGGCGGATCCAGGCGTGGGCAGAAGGCCGCCATTTCGCACGCTTCACAGCGGGGCTTGCGGGCGTGGCAGACATCCCGCCCGAACCAGACCATGCGGTGGTTGACGTCGCCCCATTCCTTTTGCGGAAAGAGCTCCATCAGATCCCGCTCCACGGCCACGGGGTCGGTCTGGTCCGTGAGGCCCAGCCGGTGGCTGATCCGTTTCACGTGAGTGTCCACAGCCAAGCCCTCGTTGATGCCGAAAGCGCCGAACAGAACCACATTGGCCGTTTTGCGGGCCACTCCCGGCAGGGTCACCAGATGTTCCAGATCCTGGGGCACCTGGCCGTCAAAATGGTCCCGCACGCGCCGGGCCGCGCCCAGAAGATTTTTGGCCTTGCTGTGGTAAAAACCTGTGGAATGGATGACCTCTTCCAGTTCTTCCTGCGCGGCGCAGGCCAGTTCCGCCGGGCCGGGCCAGCGCCGGAAAAGTTCCGGCGTGATGGTGTTGACCCGCGCGTCGGTGCACTGGGCGGCCAACACTGTGGCCACCAGCAGCTCCCAGGCGTTGCGGGAGTTAAGATGGGTTTCTGGCCGGGGATAACGGGCATGAAGGGCAACCAGAACCTTTTGCGCCCGCGCCGGGCGGGACTCCGCTGTTTTTGTCATCTCCCGCCTATGCCACAGGCGGCTGCGGCCCGCAAGACGCTTTGACCGCTCCCGCATCTCAATCGCGCTCCAGCAGACACGAGAGCATATCACTCAGTTCCGCCAAGCCGACGGGCTTTGCCAGGTGGGCGGCCATGCCCGCGTCCAGGCTTTTCCGCACGCCTTCCTTCAGGGCGCGCGGTCAGCGCCGCCAGCTGATTGACGGGATCGTCCCCGGTCAGACCGATGCCGCTGTCGCTGATCTCAAAGCTCGGCAGGGCCTGCGCGTCATATCTTTTTTCCGCCAGAACGGTCTGAAGGCAAACGCCGCCCTGTTCCGTGAATTTGACGGCATTGCCGGCCGAGGCCAGCAGCACCTGCCCCTGAGACTGCACCGAAGCGAGAGGCCTTTTGCACGGCTGCCCGGAGCGTCTGCGCCGAATCCAACACCTCGCGCAAATCAAAGGCAGCTTCGTCCAGATACAGCGCGTCGCTCTGCAGGCGGGAGAATTCCAAGATGTTGCCGCTGATCCGGACAAAAATGCGGGCGGCGAAATGGATTCTTTCCGAAAAATCCCGCTGCCTGGGCGTGAGAGCCTCATGCAGCGGCAATTCGCTCAGCCCCAGAATACCCGTTCATGGGCGTGCGCAATTCATGACACATGTGGACCAGAAAACAGCTTTTGGCTTGGGATGCCTTGTCGGTCTTGTCCAGAGCCGCGCGCAGATCTTCTTCTAGGGCTTTGCGCTCCCTGATGTCCACAATGGCTCCCGCCGCCAGCGGCGCTTCGCCTCGGCCACGGCGAAAACGCTCAGACAGCTCAGAACCGTGCGCTTGGCTCCGTCCGGACTCAGAAAAAAGGATTCAAGCCGGTCGGACATGCAAGCATCCCCAACCCGGCCGACGACGGCGGACTTGCCGCGTCCCCGTTTTCCGGTGTCCGGTTCCTTCAATTTTATCAGGCCGTTTTATGTCCGGATGAAGCGGTTACCCCGGTTTCTCCCACTGGTAGCGGTGAACCGGTTCCTTTTTTTTCCTAAACGGAAGCTGCCGGACCCGCGCAAGGCCCGGAACACACTGCCGCAATCGCGCCGCCGGTCCAGGCGCTCCCCGCGCAGGGCCAGAACACCACCAGCTTCATACCCCCGCCAGCCTGTTCCGGCAACGTCTGGGTCGGTTAGCCTCCATCAACAGGGTCTGTTGATGCCGCCCACGGCGCCCATATAGGCGTCTTCCAGACGCGGGGGCGCAAGCTCGCCGCCTTGGGGCCAGTACCTCCTCACGCAGGGCGGCGGGCGCATCGGCGGTCAGCATCATGCGCAAACGGCTGCCCTGGATCAGGGCAGCCTCTACGCCGGGGCGCATGCTCCAGCGGGCTATAATGGCGCGGGATCGCAACCAGATACGCAAAAGCGCCTGCATCCTTTCCGCAGCCGTTCAAATCAGGCGCATTACCCTGTGGTTGAAAGCGTTGGTATGAAGCAGACGCTTCCGGTCTTCCGCTCGCCCTGCACACGGATTCTGCCAGCCCTCATGAAGTCAC
>APFI01000350.1 GCA_000403945.1 Desulfovibrio sp. Dsv1 | reverse complement strand
GGGTTGTGGTCCGGATGAAACTTCATGGCCATTTTCCGGTAGGCACGCTTGATCTCGTCCTCTCCGGCGGTACGGCTGATGCTCAAAACTTCGTAATAGTCGCGCTGCATCATAATTTTCGGTGCTGTTGCGTGTGTATCGCGGTATGGCGGGACTGCCCATGCTGCCCCTGTCCCCCGGTCCGTGTCACGGGCCGGGGGACAGGGGGCTCGCGGAACTGTTCCGCTCTAGCCCTCGTTATTGGGCGCTTCCTGCCCTTCGGGCAGAGGGTTGTACAGGCTCTTGTCGTCCGGCATGACCTTGCCAGCGGCGATTTCACGCAGGGCGGTGACAACTTCCTTGTTGCGCGTTTCCACTAAGGCTTCATACCCTTCGCGATACTGGTGCACACGCTTGATAGCCATCTGTATCAGCAGAAAACGGTTGTCCACGCGTTCCTGACAATCTTCCACAGTAATACGGGCCATGCTGCCTCCGTGTCCGGCCAGCCTTGACGCGCCAGCCTCCGTTCCGGGAAATACGGTTAAAAAATAATACCGCCCGGCCTGTTGTAAAGAGGGCGGGCGGGCGGATGCGCCTGAATACTTAAGAACTTTGCCTGCTAAAGTAAAATATGCTAGAGGGGGAGGCTAAATTTGTCAAGAACCATCTGCCGCCGGCCTGCCCGGCGCGCTCTGGGAGGGGCCATGCGTTTTGTCTGTCTGTTTGCGACCGGTGCGGTCCTGCCGGAGCAACGCCCATGAGCCGGGGAGGACGAGATCAAGCGTGCCTACCGGAAAATGGCCATGAAGTTTCATCCGGACCACAACCCTGGCGACGCCGAGGCTGAGCAGCGCTTCAAGGAAGCCGCCGAGGCCTACGACGTACTGCGTGATCCGGATAAACGCGCCCGCTACGACCGCTTTGGCCATGCGGGCGTGCAGGGCAACGGCGGCGGGGGCTTCGGCAGCGCCGAGGACATTTTCGCCCATTTCAGCGATATTTTCGGGGATCTCTTTGGCTTTTCCTCGGCCTCGCGCGGTCCGCGCGCCATGGCCGGAACGGACCTGCGCTACAACTTGACCGTCAGCTTCGCGCAGGCGGCCAAGGGCGATGAAATCACCCTGTCTCTGCCCAAGTACGTCACCTGTCCGGACTGCAAGGGCAGCGGGGCCGCGCCCGGCAGTAAGGTGGAAACCTGCCGCCAGTGCAACGGTACGGGCCAAGTGCGCCGCTCCCAAGGCTTTTTTCAGATCGCCATGCCCTGCCCCGTCTGCCAGGGCACGGGCCAGATGATCACCAAAACCTGCGCTAAGTGCCGGGGCGAGGGTATTGTCACCGACACGCGGGAACTGGTGGTGCGTGTCCCCGCAGGTGTGGATACCGGCACCCGGCTGCGCGTGCGCGGTGAGGGTGAGGCTGGCGTGCACGGCGGCCCTCCCGGCGACCTTTATGTGGTGCTCACCGTAGAGCAGGACAAACGCTGGCAGCGCCAAGGCCAGGACCTGATCTACAACCAGGAAGTCAGCTTTGTGCAGGCCGCTCTGGGCCACAAGGTGGAAGTGCCGGGCATCAACGGCGACCTTCCCTTGGAAATTCCCAGAGGCGTGCAGAGCGGCACCCTGCTGCGCCTGTCCGGCGAAGGCCTGCCCTACCCCGGTCGAAAGCAGTGCGGTGACCTGCTGGTGGAGATCAAGGTGCTCACCCCCACCCGTCTTTCCGCCAAACAGGAGGAACTGCTGCGCGAATTTGAAAAAGCCGGGGAGCAGACCACCTTGGGAAAAGTCAAAAAAGCCGCAAAAAAAATCAGCAAGGCCATGGGCTTGGATTAAGTCCATCTCCATACTCTGACGCCACCTCCACACGGCGTGCCATCATCCGGAAACGTGTTGTGTTTCCGGCTGATGGCATTTTTTGGCTCCGCATTTGAGATCGGCCGCGATTCCTGTTAGAGCAGATTAACGTGGTTCTTCGTCGTTTGATGTGGAATTCATGAAGCCACAACGACCTGAATCGGGGCCGCAATCAGGTAGACCATGGTGATGAAATTCTCCACGTTCCGGTATCCTCGGGCTCTGGCCCTTGCCGCCCGGAACAGGCCATTGAAGCCTTCGAGCCTCGCATCGGTGTGCAAGGAATGCCAACGATCAAGAATTCGCGGCAACTGCCTTTCAAGGCTGACCAATGCTCCGCGCACGGGCTCCAACAGCGGGCAGTCAGCCGCGTACTCGGCGACATGCCTGAGAAAACGGGTGATTCGCCATTTGGCGGCATGCTGCGATTCGGCCCGTCGAACCCGGCGCGGAAGTTCTTTGACACGGCAAGCCCTGGTGGCAGCGAAGCCCTGCTCGACGAGTTCCAGAAGCGCGTTCTCCCGATTCTGCGTGCGTGTTGTTTCGGCACCCTTGACTGCCTGGCCTCAAGTTTGCGGAAAGGAACGCAGGCGACATGTCACAAACCACCTTGACGATGTTTTCGGGACGGCCTTTATGGGCTTCAGGGAACGCGCGGAACCGGGTCAAGCATTCCCTTGCCCTTGCCGGGAGTCGCGAGGACCACGGGCTTGTCGGGACGGTCCGGGTCGATGAAGACGGTGATGTGGTTGTGTTTACGCCCGGACACGGTCTCATCCAGACCGATGGCCTTGAGTTCCCTGAGGTTCAGCGCGGCGATGGCCTTGGACACATGGTGGCGAACAATGCGCCACAAGCGGGTATCCGTTACCCCAACGTGAGGCGCGACGGCATTGACCGGCATCTCTCGAACGAGGCTCATGACAACCTGCTCGAAAAGCAGGGTAAAACGGCTGTCCTCCCTGGCCCATGGAGCTTTGACACGTCGGATTCCATGCCCGGGGCAACTGAGCTTCGGCAGTCGGGCCGTGAGACAGCAGT
>APFI01000349.1 GCA_000403945.1 Desulfovibrio sp. Dsv1 | reverse complement strand
ACGCTGGAGCAGACTTGGCGTTTTCAACAAGATATTTATGGAGCTTGCTGAAAAACAAGGGGATACAGAGCGGCCAATGATTGATGCCACCCGCCTTGAAGCCCATCGTACGGCAGCAAGCCTGCTCAAAAAGGGGCTCTTTCCCGCTGTATCGGACGGACAAAAGGCGGACTGAACTCCAAGCTTCACGCCGCTTGTAATGGTGAAGGCAGGCCGATTCCCCTTCACTTGTCTCCGGGCCAAATGAGTGACTACAAGGGGGCAGCACGGTTTTTGGACGCTTTGCCCAACGCCAGGGAACTGCTCGCTGACCGAGGGCATGATGCCGACTGGTTCCGAACGGCTTTACCTGAAAAAGGTATTACACCCTGTATACCTCGCAGAAAAACTCGAAAGACACCTGTCACGCATGATAAAGACCTCTATAAACAGCGTCACAAAACTGAAAACATGTTTTGCAGAATTAAGGACTGGCGACGGATTGCAATGCGCTATGACCGGTGTGCGCATACATTCCTTTCGGCCATTTGCATCGCAGTTATTGTTATTTTCCATCTTAACTAATGAGTCCTGAGCCTAGGCTGCACTCGGCAAAAATGTCAGTTATCTGCTGCCAGATGCGGCGCTCGCTGGCGCGGATGGAGCGGACGCGCTCCAGCAGTTCGCGAAAGTAATCCTTGCCAAAGACCGTGCGCCCCTGTTTGAGACGCTCGTCATCCAGGGCAAAGCCCTTGAGCATATACTCCTTAAGGACGCCGGTGGCCCAGATGCGAAAGTGGGTCGCCCGGCGGGAATTGACGCGGTAGCCTACGGAAATGATGGCGTCGAGGTTGTAGAAATCAAGGGTTCGTTTGACCTTTCGCTTGCCCTCTTGCTGAACTATTTCCATTTTGGAAAGAGTTGCCTCGGCCTCCAATTCTCCTTCCGCAAAAATATTGGCAAGATGTTTTGAAATTGCCGGAATTTCCACGCCAAACAGCTCCGCCATAGCCTTCTGGGTCAGCCAGACGGTTTCATCGCGGATGACGGCGTTGACGGAAATGTCCTGCTCGGCAGATCGGTAGATCAAAAACGGAAAAGTGTCGCTCATGGGGGGGCTCCTGACAGGGCTTGAGAGAATCATGACGGCTGAACCGAGACTTGGCAAGTGATGCCGTCTCTATCGGCTGTTGTCCTCATCTCCGTCTGGTTGCACGGAATCCGCCAGAAAATCCCCCACCAGACTGGCCGAGTTTTTCAGGGCGCTGTCCTCAAGATGGGCATAGCGTTGCGTCAGGGAGGGATCCTTGTGCGTCAGAAGCTTCTGCACATGGGAGAGCGGCACGCCATTGGAAACAGCCACGCTGGCAAAGGTGTGCCGCAACCCGTGCAGAGGACGGAAATCCGCCGGAAGATTGGCTGCTTTTTGATGGCGTTGACCTGCTTGTTGATGTCAGTCATGTGGCTCACGCCGTCCCTGCCGGGAAAAACATAGGCGCTGTCGTTGCTGCCGATTTCGGCGAGCAGATCGCGCACCGGCTGAGTGAGCGGGATACGTTCGTCCCGGCTGCTCTTGGCCCCTTCCTGCTCCTCACCCCTGGATGGTCCAGCGCCCGGCAAGGGCGGCTTCCTGCTCGCGCCGGATGCGGCGGCGTTCGGCATTGGGCAGACTGACGCCGTTCACACGCTGCTCGCGAATCTTGACGGCCTTGGCGGCGGTCATACGCTCGGATTCACGACCGACCTTTTCCTCGATCTTTTTCCCGTCCAGCCGGTACATGATATAGAAAATCTTGTCCGGCTTGCCGGTGGCGGTATCGTCTCTGGACTTGGCACGAGGCTTTCCGAGCACATAAAACACGCCGACTTTTTCTGTCTGATGTCGCGTAAGTGAAGACATGGCAAGGACTCCCGCTAGATTTCGCACCTCTCTATTCCCACCATATTCCCACCACGTCAAGCCAAAAAAGGTCGAAAAACAGCGAAATTGACCGTATGTCCGCTTTTATATGAATTGAATAATAAGTAATAGTTAGTGGGAAAATGAAAAGAATCGAAAGTTATTCCCTCTGTGCTCATAACCCGAAGGCCGCAGGTTCAAAGCCTGCCCCGCCGGACCATTTCCTCCCGGCCTCCGGCCGTCAGTTTGGCATTCTTGTGCCTGTTCACCTTCTTCCCCAGTCGGGTTGCTGCTGTCTGGAACTCCGGCTCCATCTATTTGAGGGAGGGTGAACAACCTGTTGAAATATACATCTAGGCCGCCGGATCTTCCCAGTCCTTGATCACCGCCTGATAGCCGTTGTTCGCCAAGGCATCGATCATCTCCGCAAGGCTGCGGCAGTCGGTGATTTCAAACTGGCCGGGATTGTGCTTGTTCTCCGTGGCCCTGCCGCCCACGGCCGTGGACACGCCCGCAGACACGCGGGTGACGCCCAGCGGCACCAGATGGTCGCGCATGAAGGCGCTTTCGCGGCTGGAGCAGGTGATACCCGCGCGCGGCAGGAAGCAGCGCATCGCCGTGACGTACTGCACCAAGTGGCGGTCGTCCACCCCATGCTGCACGTCGAATTTCCCTTCATGCGGACAAATGCGCGGGATGGACACGCTCACGTCCACGCCGGGGAAGTTGCGTTGCAGCCACCAGGCGTGCAGGCCCGTGCAGAACGCGTCCTGCTCGAAGGATTCCAGACCCAGCAGCGCGCCCACGCCCAGAGAGCGCATGCCCGCGCGCGCCGCGCGTTCCGGGGCGTTGAGGCGGAAGCCGTAATCGTGCTTGGGACCCACGGGGTGCAGCCAAGCATAGAGTTCGGGGTTGTAGGTCTCCTGAAACATGGTCATGGAGTCCACGCCCGCCTTGATCAGCAGGCTGTATTCCGTCTCGGTGAGCGAATAGACCTCCACGCCCACGGAGGCGAAAAGCGGCTTGGTCCGCCGTGCCACCGAGGCGATGTATTCCGGCGAGGACAGCTTGGGCGCGTCGCCAGTGAGCAGCAGAATATGCTGAAAGCCCATGTTCGCGATGGCCTTGGCCTCGGCGTAGGCCTCGTCCACGCTGAGGTGGCGACGGGGCTGCTTGTTCTTGGCGTTGAAGCCGCAGTAGCGGCACTGGTTGGTGCAGACGTCCGAAATATACAGCGGGGTGAAGATGTTTACGGCCCGCCCGAAATAGCGCAGGGTCAGGGCGTGCGCCTTGCGCGCCATGTCCTCAAGGCGTTCTTCGGCGGCGGGCGAGAGCAGGGTCAGAAAGTCGGCGGGTTGCAGCGCGTCCTTGTCCAGCACGGCCAGCACCTTGTCTGAAGTGGCCCCGGCCACGCCTCGTGCCCGGCGCTCAGCGGGCCAAGCCTGCAAAAATTCCTGGAAATTTTCCATCTGTGTGGTCCTTGTAAAAAAACTCTATCTCAAAAAGCCCGTAAGCGGCGATGAGGCTTCCGCGCCCGCGCCCCGCCCCCTGACCGCGCCCGCGCCCGCCAGCCAAGCGTTGCGCCCGGCCTCCACGGCGGCCTTGAAGGCTCCGGCCATGAGCACGGGATCGTCGGCGGAGGCGATGGCCGTGTTCACCAGGCAGGCCGCAGCGCCCATTTCCATAGCCTCGCAGGCCTGGGAGGGGCGGCCGATGCCCGCGTCCACCACCACAGGCAGGTCCAGTTCCTCAATGAGGATGGAAATCATTTCCCTAGTGCGCAGGCCGCGGTTGGTGCCTATGGGTGCGCCCAGCGGCATGACTGCGGCGGCTCCGGCATCCACGCAGGCGCGGGCCACGTAAAGATCGGGATTGATGTAGGGCAGGACGGTAAAGCCTTCCTTGACCAGCATTTCCGTAGCCTTGGCGGTTTCATAGCCGTCGGGCAGGAGGTGACGAGTGTCGGAAATGACCTCGATTTTAACCCAGTCGCCGCAGCCTGCGGCGCGGGCCAGGCGGGCCAAGCGCACGGCCTCATCCGCCGTGCGCGCGCCCGAGGTATTGGGCAGCAGGCGCATGGTTTTGGGAATGTGGGCCGTAATGCCCTGTTGGCCTTTTTCCACCCGGCGCATGGCCACAGTGATGACCTCCGCGCCGCAGGTTTCGGCCACGGCCGGGATCAGGCTGTCGGCACTGTATTTGCCAGTTCCGATGAACAGACGGCTTTTGAGAACCACGCCGCCGACCACAAAGGGATCATTCATCTATTTTCTCCGTCCATGGTATGTCCGAGCCGAAAAAAACGACTTTAGAATTTTTTCGCCGGTGACAAAGGCAAGCGGCGCACCGTGTGGAGTGGGGCCGCCTCTACGACAAAGACACGTTATAAAACCTGACGCGGCCAACGGAAAAAAAGAAAAGCCGAGCTAGCCGCCGCCCACAAAGTGCACGATTTCAAGCCGGTCCCCGTCGCGCAGTGGCGTGGCCGCGAACGCGGCGGCGGGGACAATGTTCCCGTTGTGCTCCACCACCACGGTTTTGGGGTCATGCCCCCGCGTTTGCAGCAGGTCCGCCACACTGGCGGCCTCGGCGCAGGTTTCGGTTTCACCGTTGATGATCACATACATGTCCAACCCTCCGGAAAACAAAAAAGCCCGCAAACCGGAATGTCTGCGAGCAAGCGCGAACCTGCGGCGGCAGGTCGGCCAGCTTCCCTTCGTCAGCACTATCTGCGTCAGGTGCAGAGCCGCGCACATGCGCGGTTCTAGGGGTCAGGACGCGAACACCCTTTCTCAGCCATGATGGGCTCCCCCAGCCAGTAGAAAACACGATAGTCCCGGCGTGGCAAGAATGCAAGGGATGTTTAGGTAGCCATTTTCTTCTGAGAATATTAACAATCTAACGTAATCATGTCATATCCTCCCTGTGGAGGAGAAATATGGAGGCAAGGCCCAATGGCTCTAGAGAGTGCAGTCACGAGATTGAAGCCCGCAAAAAGATGCATCCGATCTGGATAGCGGCCAAGAATGACGCCGCATTTTTCGCGTATCGGGTCGCAATGCCGCGCCATCGCTTCAGTTGATTTGGACGCTTCGCAAACAGCAGTGGCAACCAGGTTGAATCGGAACACGATTAACCGCTACCTGGCGGCCATCAGGGAAAGGGTCGCCCGCTGCCGTGAGGCGGAATCGCCGGCAAGTGGCGGGGTTGGGGTAGATGAAGGCTGTTTTGGGCCTCGCCGGGTCAAAGGCGCAAGGGGGCGCGGAGATCGTGAAAAAACCACTGTTTCTGGTCTGTTCGGGCGCAATGGGCGCGTATATGCCGAAATTGCGCCCGACTGCTCAGGGGCGACACTTCAGGCGACTATTCGTGGCCGTACAGAGCCCGAGAGCGTTCTCCATTCAGATGGCCGGCGTGGTTGCGATGGTCTGGCAGAGCCGGGATGCCAGAAACACTTCCGGGTGGAACACAGCAACAACGAGTTTGCCGGCAGGCATTCTCGCATCAATGGGACCGAAAGCTTCCGGGCCTTCAGAACACGGACCGTACGCTTCCGGGGGCTACACAGGCATACCTTTTGTTTCCATTTGAAAGAATGCGAATTTCGCTTTAATCACCGGCAAGAGGAAATTTGCAGGCTCGTTCTCAAAATGCCCGGAGACAAGCCTCTCTGCTAGCCATGACCCATTTTTTTTGCCGCCTCACTGTCCGGTCTGCCCAGGCGGACGAGACTCTGGAAGCGCCCAGGCGGCGTCGGATATATCGTGTCGCCGTTGTGCGTTTTGCATGAGAACACCCTCACTATATGGCATCCTCTTGTAACATAAAACTCGTGGTAACCACTACCTAGACAAAGAAAAAGCGGAAGGGTAACCTCTTCCGCTTTTTTCTTTTTGAAAATTGAAGCTCGGACTACACGCAGCCGGTAGGCTTGGGTAGGCCAGCCATTTTGCATGCGCCTTTGCCGGGGCCAGAGGGGAAGAGTTCGTACACTTCCTTCAGCTTGTAGCCCGTATTCTTGGAAAGAATGCGGACCATGGGAGCGATGCCGTTCTTTTTGTAATAATCCTGCAGGAAGTCGAGGATCTTCTGATGATCAGGGGTGATCTCGGCGATGCCTTCGGACTCCTTCACATATTCCATCCATTCGGGGCACCAGTCGTCAAAACGCAGCAGGAAACCGTCTTCGTCAACTTCAAAGCTTTTGCCTTTATAGGTGATCTCAGCCATGCATGTCCTCCTTGGACAGATATTGCTCAACTCGCCGGGACGATATGCCCTAGCACTACACCAGCCGGAATGTTCGCCCCCGGCCGAATTCCGCTTGAAGGCGCGGTTGTGCACTCAACCGCAAGTACAGGGACCTTTATTTCATAAAACGATGACGATGGCAAGCCCCGCGCACTTTTTTTCGTTTCTCTCAGCGTGTTTGTCAAAAAATTATGTATTATTTTCAATAAGATAGGTGAATAGCTACTAGGTGCGCGTCTCAGACCAGATGCACTTCGTTACGCGCCCAGTAAAGCAGATGGGCGTGTTCCTTGACGTCGGCGATGACCACTTCTTCGGCTTCGTGGCTCTCCATTTCACGCAGGCGCAGAAAAACTTTACGGTCGCCATCCTGATTGTTGGCGGAAAGTACGGAAAGGATTCTGGCCCCGTGCGCGCGCAGCAGATCAAAAATCGGCTTCATGGCTCCAGGCCGGTTGGCGATTTCAATGCCCAACTGGATGCCGCCCTCGCGCACGCCGGTGATGCTCACCAAGGCCTTGAACACGTCCTGGTCCGAAATAATGCCCGCCAAGCGTCCGCTTTCCTCCACCACCGGCAGCCCGCCGAACTTGTTGTCCAGCATCATCATGGCCGCTTTTTCCACAGTATCCGTGGGTTTGACTGTGAAGGGCCGGGGAGTCATAATGTCCTTGGCCCTGAGCTCGGCCAGCAGGTAATGCATCTCATACATATCAAGTGTGGTGGCCTTGGAGGGCGAGGCGTCCCTGACGTCGCGGTCGGAAATGATACCGACCACATGCCGCCCTTTGCCGTCCAGTACGGGCAGGCGGCGCACATTGTTGTCGCGCATCAGCTTGCCGATTTTGAGCAGGGACGTTTCGGGCGTCACGGTAATCACCTCGGTGGTCATCCAGTTCTGTATGAGCATACTTCCTCCCATAGGCGGTTGAAATCGTTATGTACGCGGCCTACGGAGCCCGCGCGCCGGGAACTGCGTTTCCGGCTTATCAATACACCAAGGGCGGGCTGCCACACAAGCCCGTCATGGCACTCCGGCAGTCGCCGGGCGCGCGTTTTTGCCGGCAGGAGAGAGGTATATTTATGGATCTGTATCTGGATTGCGGCAACGGCATCAGCGGCGACATGACCCTAGCGGCTCTGGTCCACCTAGGGCTGGACCCGGCCCCGTTGGCGGCGGCCCTGGCCCGCGCCGGGGTGGATTGCCGTATTGAAGCTTGGCTCGAAACGCGGGCAGGCGGCCCGGGCAGGCGGGTGGACGTGAGCTGGGAGGACGGCCAGCCTTTGCGCCATCCGGCGGACATCGCGGCTATCTTCAACCGCCTGGAGCTGGGCGGGACAGCGCTGCGACGGGCTTTGGCCGTGCTGGAGGCCCTGACCCTGGCCGAGGCCGAGGCTCATCAGATTGCGCCGGAAAGGGTGCATTTCCACGAAGTGGGGGCCATCGACACCTTGGTGGATATCGCGGGAGCCTGCTGGGGACTGGAGCAACTGGGCGTGGGCCGGGTCACGGCTGCGCCTCTGCCTTGGTTTTCCGGCACGATGGAGTGCGCTCATGGTCTGATTCCCCTGCCCTCGCCCGCCGCCCTCTGGCTGATGCGCGGCAAGCCCGTGCGACCCACCAGCGCGCGGGAGGAACTGGTCACGCCCACAGGCGCGGCCTTGGTCCATGTGCTGGTGGATGAATTTTCGGACGGCCCGCAAGGCGTACTGACCGCTCTGGGCACAGGCTATGGTTCGCGTCCCGCTCCCGCGGGTCTGCGGGCATGGCTGGTGGAACCCGTGGCCGAAAGCGTGTCGCATGCACAGGGCGGCCTAGAACAGGTACTGCAATTGGAAACCCATTTGGACCACCTCAGCGGCGAGGAACTGGGCCTAGCCCTCACAGCCCTGACGGCGTTGCCCGAAACGCTGGACGTGCTCTGGCTGCCCGGCATCGGCAAAAAAAATCGTCCGGCGGGGCTGCTGCGTGTGCTTTGCCATCCTGCGGACGGCGAGAGCGTGAGTCTGGCCGTACTGCGCCATACCCACAGCCTGGGCCTGCGGCGGCAGCGTCTGGAACGTCTGGTGCTGCCGCGCGAGGCAGCCGGGCTGATCCGTGCGGGCGAAACTCTGGAGGCCAAGGCCTATACCCTGGAGGGGCAGCGTTATGTACGGGCCGAGGCCGACGCGGTCAAGGCGGCGGCGGCCCGCCTGGGTGTGGGGGCTCCGGCCCTACGTTTCAGGGAATGACCCCCGGCGCGGGGTCCCTCTTGCCTCCGCGTTAACTTGGGCTTATGTAGGATCCGGGCGTCAGGCCAATCTTACAGAGGTGGTTATGCATATGAAATGTCTGGCGGCCCTTGGGTCTGTGCGTCGTGGCCGCCGCCGTATGTATGGCTGGCTGGCGGGTTGAACGCCCATGCCGCGCCCGCCGCCGATGCGGGAAGTACACCGACCGTGGCCGGCCATGCCCTGCCCGGCAAGGCCGTGACGGACAAGGATGACCGCAAGCGTGAGGATTTTGAACGCCGTCAGGATCGCAAACGCGACGATTTCGAAAGCCGCCAAGACGCAAAAAATTCAGTTCGACCAGCGGCAACGGGCGCTGCGACAGGCTCCGTGACGACCGTAGCCCCATGCCTTCCGGGAAGCCGCTCCATGCCGATGCAATGCGCTGATTGCACAGACGTGAAACAAAAATGTGAACAAGGCGCGCTTTCGCATGTATAGACTTTAGGTTCAGCCTCCACAGGCGCGCCAGGACACGCGGCAAGAACGCGGCGCGATGGCGTTTCTCGTGCGCGGCCCGTGCCCCGGCGGCGTGAATGTGAGGAAAATGATTCAGCGGTTGCTGTTTTCTCGTTCTTCCTGGCAGGCGCGGCACAAGCCCACGCCAGGCAATGCATCCAAGCGCTTCTGTGGGATGGGGTCGCCGCATTTGCGGCAGCATGCCACGCCGTCGACCCATTCTGGTCCAACGCGATCCATGGATGCGCGCGCTCGCACCAAGGCGGACTCCCTGTCCAAGCGTTCCAGCTCGGTGGCCTGATCAAACACGTCCATCATTGTCTCCTTGTTTCCTGTTACGGATGGCTGCCGTCTTCGGGCAAAGTAAGCGGCAACCCCGCTGGAGCGGGGTTGCCGTATATTTTTCGCCTTGTGATTTTTCCAAAATTTATTTCTTTAGCACAAGAAGCCGGAGCTGTAAACCCTTGATTTACGTCGGTCAGTTCGCCCGTAGCACGTCTTCCAGCACGCGCGCGAAGCCGTCCAGATCCGCCTGATCAATGGTCAAGGGCGGCAGCAGGCGCAGGGTCACGCCGTGGCTCAGGTTGCAGATGTAGCCCCGGCGCAGCAGCTCTTCCCAAACTTGCGGACCGTCGCCAGTCAGCTCGATACCCAACATCAGGCCCACGCCGCGTACCTCACGGATTTTTTCGGGCAGGCGCTGTTGCAGGGCTTTCAACTGCTCCTTGACCTGCGCGCCCAGCGCGCCAGCTCGTTCGGCCAGATGATCGCGCAGCATGATTTTCACGGTTTTGGCGGCCACGGTCGAGGTCAGCGCGCCGCCGCCGAAGGTGGTGGCGTGGCTGCCAGCCTCGAAACCCCGGGCCATTTCGTCCGTGGCCAGCATGGCGCCCATGGGCAGGCCGTTGGCCAGGGATTTGGCCATGCTGATGGCGTCGGGTTCCAGGCCGTAGAGCTGGAAGGCCCAGAATTTGCCAGTGCGACAGAGTCCGGCCTGCACTTCGTCACAGAGGAAGAGGATGTCCTTTTCCCGGCAGAGGGCCTGCACCCCGTGCAGATAGTCCGCAGGCAGCGGCACCACGCCGCCTTCGCCCTGGACCACTTCCACCAGCACGGCGGCTGTGGCGGACGTGACAGCCGCGCGCAGGGCCTCCAGATTTCCGGCCGGAACCTGCTTGAAGCCTTCGGGCAGGGGCGCGAAACCCTTGCTCAGGCTTTCGCGGCCCGTGGCGGCCAGCGCGCCAAGGGTACGGCCGTGGAAGCAGCCCTTCAGGGTAATAATTTCATAGGCGTCGCGCTGCTTGACCACGCTCATGTAGCGCCGGGCCAGCTTGATGCATGCCTCGTTGGCCTCGGCCCCGGAATTGCAGAAAAAGACCTTGCCGTGGTGGCTGGTGGAGAGCAACAGTTTCGCCAGATCGAGCTGCTCCCGCTGATAAAAAAGATTGCTCACGTGCCAGAGCTTGCGGGACTGGCGTTCCAGGGCCTCGCAGACTTCGTCGTTACAATGGCCCAGGCCCGCCACAGCGATGCCCGCCAGCAGGTCCACATATTCCTTGCCGTCCACGTCCCAGAGGCGCGCGCCCTTGCCCCGCGCAATGGCCAGCGGGTAGCGGCTGTACGAGCGGCAAAGCAGGTGTTCTTCCTCGGTTTTGACGGCATTGAAGGCTTGCGACATGGAATGGACTCTCCTTGTGGAATGGGATCCGAAAACGGTACAGCTCAACGGCCCGTGTGACCGAAACCGCCCGCGCCGCGCCGGGTGGCGGCCAGTTCCTGCACTTCCCGCCAGAGGGGGCGGACATAGGGCTGAAAAACCAACTGGGCCATGCGCTCGCCGCGCGCGAGGCGGCGTTCCTCCCCGGATGTGTTTAGCAGCACCACCAGAATCTCCCCGGTATAGTCCGGGTCGATGACGCCCACGCCCTGGGCCACGGTAAGGCCGTCGCGCGCACCCAGACCGCTGCGGGAATAGACAAAACCCGCCAAGCCCGGCTGTTGCGGCTGCACGCTGAGGCCTGTGGGCACGCATAGCCGGGTGCCCGGCGCAATGCGCGTTTCGGGCGCGTTCAGGCAGGCCCGCAGGTCGAAACCGGCGGAAAGGGCCGTGGCCGGGGTCAGAAAATTTTCCCGCTCCCGCGCGTAAAGCTCGCGCGCGACTGGACGGACAAAGGCGATATGCACCGGAGCGCCGACAGAAGCCGCGTCCGACGCCTGGCCGGAAGGAACGGTTTTGCTTGTGGTCATCACGCCCAGTCATGTAGCGCAGGAAGCTGACGGGGGCAAGTACGCGGAGGGGCGGCGGCGTCATATTTGTCGTCTGTGGGCGACGGGATGAAATCAAAAGGAGGACGGGAAACACGCGGCATACAGATAGACCGCCAGCAGCATGCAAGGCACCACGACGGTCGCCGATGCCAGGGAGAACAGCAGAAGGGCCGCGTTGCGCGCGTTCCGGCGCAGCAGCGGACGCGCAGCGAAAGCCAGCAGTGCCGTGCCCACCAGGGGTGGCGAAAAATTTGTCGACGGTCGAAACGGGCGGATCCAACGCGCCCGCGCCCCAGAACAGCAGGCCGGCAAGCAGGACGCCCGGCAAGAACTGGCTCCTGAAACAATGAAATTCCCCGGGCTCCAGAATCAGCTTCGCCAGCCAGGCATGCCCGCCACGGTCAGCAGCAGGGCACCCAAAAGCGTCAGAGCGGTTCCCATGCCGCAGCATGGCACAAAAGCCCGGCGGAGGCCAGAAGCGTCCGCCTTGCTTTTACCCCTGTTTTCCTACAAGCTGACGGGCAGAAAAGGAGCCATCATGAATACAACATCCATCGCCGTGGTGGGCGGCGGCCTGGCCGGTTGCGAATGCGCGCTGCACCTGGCCCGCGCGGGTCTTGACGTGACTCTTTTTGAACAGAAGCCCGGCTTTCGCTCTCCAGCGCATGTGAGCGACTGTCTGGCCGAACTGGTCTGTTCCAATTCGTTGCGCTCGAACGAAGCCTCTTCGGGAGTGGGGCTGCTCAAGGCGGAAATGCGCGCTCTGGACAGCGACTTCATGGCCGTGGCTGACGCCTGTCGGGTGCCCGCCGGAAAGGCCCTGGCCGTGGACCGCGAAGCCTTTGCGCGGACCATGACCGCGCGTGTGGCCGCCGAGCCGCGTATCCGCCTGGTGGAGCGCCGGATCAACGCCCTGGACGATCCCGCCCTGGCCGGGGCCGAGACTCTTGTCATCGCCACCGGGCCTCTGGCTTCGGAGGAGCTTTCCGCTTCCTTGGCCCGGGCGCTGGGCGCGGAACACTGTTATTTTTACGACGCCATCGCGCCCATCGTCTGGACGCACTCCCTGGACATGAGCGTGGTTTTCCGGGCCTCACGCTACGACTGCGAGAACGGCGAAACGGCGGGGCAGGGCGACTATCTCAATTGTCCCATGACCCGCGAGGAGTACGAAATTTTTTATCAGGCCCTACTGGAAGCCCGCAAGGTGGAGCCCCGCGCCTTTGAGCGCGAGACGCATTTCGAGGGCTGCATGCCGGTGGAGGCTCTGGCCGAGCGCGGCCCGCGCACCCTTCCCTTCGGGCCGCTCAAGCCCGTGGGTTTTGTGGACCCCCGCACGGGCCGCCGCCCTTGGGCCGTGCTGCAACTGCGCGCGGAAAACGCCAACAGCGAGACCTGTAACCTAGTGGGCTGCCAGACCAAGCTGACCCAGCCCGAGCAGGCCCGGGTATTCCGGCTGGTGCCGGGCCTAGGGCGAGCGGAGTTCGCTCGCTATGGCAGCATGCACCGCAACACCTATGTCAACGCGCCCGAGGCCCTCAACGCGGACCTTTCCCTCAAAACCCGTCCGCAAGTCTTTCTAGCCGGGCAGATCACCGGCGTGGAAGGCTATGTGGAGTCTGCCGCCTGCGGCCTCTGGCTGGGGCTGATCCTGGCGGCCCGCGCGCGCGGCGCGGACTTGCCCCGGCCCCCGGCGCAAAGCGCCCTGGGCGCGTTGCTGAATCATCTGCAAACGCCGGTCAAACGCTTTCAGCCTTCCAATGCGCACTTCGGCCTCATGCCGGAACTGGGCAAAAAAGCCCGCAAAAAGGACCGCAAGCCTTTGTACGTGGCGCGCGCCCAAGCAACCTTCGCGGGCTGGTTGGCCGCGAACAGGGATGCGGGAGTTCTGTAACGGGAACGCGGGGCGGTCCGTTCTCCAGCAAGGAGGAGACAATGGCATTCTCGCCCCGCTGATCATTTACGGAATCAGGGCAATGTCTCCATCACCAGCCTGTTTACAGCCGGTTTCATGTCCGGGCTTCATGGTCGCTTTCTTTAGAACCTGACCGCATGGTTCATCGCCAAAAAGCAGCATTTTTCCGGCGATGCCTCACAACCCCATTCAATACCGGTCATTTCTGCAAAACCTGCTTCCGATATCTGCCGTCCCTGCTGAGCGCCCTTCATTATCCTCATCCTCGGTTTCATCTATTCCGGCATCTGCACATCGACGGAAGCTTCCGCAGTGGCGGTGGTCTGGGGCTTTCTCGTGGGAGCTCGTCAACCGGCAACTGACGTGAGGCAAAATCTGCCATTCCTTCGTGGATGGGGCCATGTTCTGTGACGTGGTGCTGCTCATCTTCGGTTCGTCCACACTTTTCGGCAGGCTGCTGATGACCTATGAACAGGCGTCCCTGCGTCTAGCAGAAGCATTCCGTGCTTTCTTCCAAGGCAAAACCGGCATCATGTGGCTGGTTCTCGCCCTGCTGCCCGTGCTTGGCATGTTTTTCGAGACGCTAGCGACGCTGAGCATCCTCGTGCCGGTGCGGATGTCCATTGTGACGAAGCTCGGCATTGACCCGGTGCATTTCGGCATTTTCCTCGTGCTGGCCAACGAAGTGGCCCTCTTGTCGCTGCCTCTGGGCGTAAACCTCTTCGTCTCCTCATGCATCGCGACCATTCCGGTGGAACCGGTGGACATAGGCGTCCTGCCCTACCTCGGCGTCCTCCTTCTGTGCACGCTGCTGGCGGCATTCATTCCGGAAATTTCACTCTGCCTGCCGTAGCTGTTCAGCTAGGTATAAAGGCCGAGCGTCGTCCAGACCGCAAATCTCCCTGCCGCTCCCGAACTGAATAACAACGCCCCGCCGCCGGAGATTTTCTCCGGCGGCGGGGCTCCACAGGCCGGGCAAAAACGGTTCGCCTTAATAACCCCACGCTTTGGTAATCAGACTGTGCAGCTTCACCGAGAGGGCCTTGAGGTCCGGCTTGGCGTACTGGGCGTCCGCGTCCACGCTGGCACATTTACGGGCCAAGCTTTCATTGATCATGGAAGAGAAGATGGCCACCGGCACCCGCTTCAGCACAGGGTCTTCCTTGATCCGCTTACAAAGGGTCAGGCCATCCATGGAGGGCATTTCAATATCACTGATAATGCCCTGCACGTAGGAGGAAATGGGCTTGCCCTCCTTCTCGCTGCGGGCGCGTATCTCCTGCAGGTAATCCCATGCCTCCTGGCCGTTGACGCGCTGCGTCAGATTGAAACGCCCTTCCTTGGAGAGCAGTTCCAGCACTAGGGAACGGATGCTGCTGGAATCGTCCACATGCAGGATATTGTAGGTTTTGCTGTCGGCATCATCCACGGCCGCGTCGTCAAAACTGATGGCCATGGCCGGATGCAGCTCGGCCACAATAGCCTCCAGATCCAGCAGGAAAATGACCCGTTCCTCCAGGCGCACCACGCCAATCACCGAACTGCGGCTGACATTCTGCAAAAAATTGCCCGGCGCTTCCACATCCGTCCAGCTCAGGCGGTAGATACGGTTGACGCCCGAGACCAGGAATCCCGTGCAAACCGTGTTGAACTCGGTGACGATGACCTTGGCGTCCTCGTTGGTAATGGGTCCGCTACCCAGAAACTGGGCCATGTCAATGAGTGGCACTATGCGGCCGTTACGGTGGAGAAAGGCTCCCAGCAGGGCTTTATGGCGCATTTCCGGCATGGTGGTGACTGTCTGCCGCCGCCCGATTTCCACCACTTTGGCCACATTCAGGCCGTAATGGGCTTCGTAGCCGTCCTGATTGACGTAAAACTCCACGATTTCCAGCTCATTGGTGCCGGTTTCCAGCAAAATATTGGTTTGCGCCATAGCTGCTCCATGTGCGGGGGACGCCGCGCGGATAGGTAATTCCGCTTCCGGACACAATTCCGGAAGCGGAATGCGCGACAGGGCTGCCGCGTCTGAATGACGTACATGTCGTCGGCGGCGCGAACGCGTTCGCGCCGCCGACGACAAATAAAAACAGAAATCATGCCGTTTTTATTTGAAAATCGCATAAAAGCATTCCGAATGCCGCTCCGGCGGGGAAAACATCCGGCGCGCCTGCCTGTACCGTTGAGTTTTCTTATCGGCCGGTCGCCGAAAAAGATTAGCGGCGGACCGGCAGAAGCCGGCCCGCCGCCCGTATGCCTGTAAAAACTCAATCCTGATTCCGGAACAGGACCGTGGACATATAGCGCTCGCCGGTATCACAGGCAAAGGTGACGATATTTCTGTCCCGCATTTCGGGCCGGGCCGCCACGTCCAGCGCGGCCAGCACGTTGGCCCCGGTGGAGATGCCCGCGCAGACGCCCCCAACGCGCATGAGCTGGCGGGCCGTGGCGATGGCCGCATGCCCGTCGACCGGAAGGATCTCGTCCAGCAGGGAGCGGTCCAGAATTTCCGGCACGAATCCCGCCCCGATGCCCTGGATCAGATGCGCCCCGGGTTTGCCGCCGGAGAGCACGGGCGAATCCCTGGGTTCCACGGCCATTACCTTGAAGCCGGGGATAGTCTCTTTCAGGAAACGGCCCGCGCCGGTGATGGACGAGCCCGAACCCACGCCGGCCACCAGGACGTCCATTTTCCCCACGCTGTCCTTGTAAATTTCCGGCCCGGTGCTCTGGTAGTGGGCCTCCACGGCCTCGGGATTAGTGAACTGGCCCAGGATAAGCCCGCCGGTGGCCTCGGCGATGCGCCGCGCCTCCCGCACAGCCCCGCCCATGCCCTTGTCCGCAGGCGTGAGTCTGAGTTCCGCGCCCAGACCCTTGAGCAGATTGCGGCGCTCCAAGCTCATGGATTCGGGCATGGCCAGCACGCAGCGCAGGCCGCGCACGGCGGCCACCAAGGCCATGCCAATGCCCATATTGCCGCTGGTGGCCTCCACCAGCACGCCGCCGGGCTTCAGTTCGCCCCGCGACAGAGCGCGTTCAATCATATGAAAAGCCACGCGATCCTTGATGGAACCGCCAGGATTGCGGTTTTCCAGCTTCAGCCAGACCGTGCCTGGCAGGTTGCGGGAGAGGTCAAGGCGGAGCAGGGGCGTATTGCCGATAGTCTGCAAAACAGTGGTCAACATAACTGTGTGCCTCACGTGTGCGCTTGAATAAATCCGGTTCCGGCGCCGGTATTTGCTTTTTGCATATTTTACTTAGAGATAAAATAGGGAAAAGCGTGCCGCTTGGCAAATAGTTCCGCCGCTCTCTTGACAGATGTGGCAACTCGCCGTAAAGAAAGCGTCCCATTGGCGCGGAACCGAGCGTTACACGGCAACAAGTCTTTGATTTTTATGGAGGAAATGTCATGAAATTTGCAGAGTTGGTGCCGCTTCTTCTGGCTCTGGCCCTTTGTCTTGCCGGCGGCGCGGCGCACGCCAAGACCAATACTGTGGCTTTGTATACCAAAGCCGTGATGACCGGTGACGTGCCGGCCCTGGAAAAACTGCTGACACCCAATTACTGGCACGTCAGCTCCAATGGGAATATCTAGGACAAGGGAAACTTCGTCACCAGCATTAAAAACAAAGATCTGGTCGTGGACCGCCTGACGCTCACCAATGTGCGCGAAACCAAGGCTGGCGATGCCAGATTGCTCGCAGCCAACGGCTACTTCAAGGGGGCGGCCGTGCCGGCTCTGCCGCAGGGCCTGATGCGCTTCACCACATGGTTCTCGCCAGCAATAACGACAAGAAGCAAGCGGCGCTCTTCCAGGGCACACCTGTGGAACCCAGCGACAACTGCAAGGGGGCAACTGCAGGATCAAGTAAGGCCGTTTGCCTCTGCAACACTATGGTCCGCCGCTGCCTTCGGCAACGGTGGACCTTCTGTTTCCCATACATCCGGTGGCGTTCAAGTCGCCACAAGAGGTTTAAAAAACTCCCGGCAAGCCATGATCCCGCTGCCGCATCGCAGGAACCGATATGATTGTCGGTGTGCGAGGCCAGCATGACCAGCGTCGCCGCATACGACGTCTCGCGGCCCAGTTTTTGGCGCTCAGCGCGGTCTTGGCCCTGCCAAGCCCCGCGTCGTCCTCAAGCTTGGCGATCCAAGCGTCCACGCGGGTTTTGAGCATCAGCACGTCCATGTCGCAGGGCTGCGGGCAGCAGCGGGTTTTTTTCGCCGAGTACAAACACGCTCAAATCGTAAAACACCTCGTCGGCATGATCGGCATCCTTATAAGGAAAGGCACCT
>APFI01000348.1 GCA_000403945.1 Desulfovibrio sp. Dsv1 | reverse complement strand
TGCTCATGAAATTCGATTACACGATTTTCATGACCTTTTCTGGAATTATGAAATGACTTCTAAGCAAATGCCTCAAGGAGCTGGGACGGCCTTGTCAGAGCAGGGCTGATTGCGGCGGCAAGATCCGGCATATGGAATACGCCCTGACAGAGCGGCAGGTTTTTGCTCCTGTCCCTGCGGGAATCGTACCGCTGGGGAGAGGCGCAGCCAGCGCGGGACGGTGCACGGACGGGGGATGTCAGTCAGTGTTGAGGCCGGGCCGTCTGCACACGCAGCGGCCCGTTTTGCGGCCAAGTCACGCTGATCTGGCCGGATTCGCCGGTGTGCAGCAGAGGGATGCCGTTTTTGCCCAGCCAGGCCCGCAGACGGGACCCAGGATGGTTGTAGCGGTTTTGAAAACCGCAGGAAACCAGCACCAACTCCGGTTGCACTGTCCTATAAAAGGATGCCAGAAAGCTGTGGTCCGAACCGTGGTGCGGGGCCATCAGCACCTGCGCGCGCAGATCGCGGCCCGAGGCCAGCAATCGGCGCAGGCTGCGGCGTTCGGCGTCGCCGGTGAACAGCGCCAGACCCTGCCCGTGACGGGTCAGCCGCAGGATCAGGGATGCGTCGTTGCCAGCCCAGACGGCCTCCGCCGCAGCGTCGCGCGGCGGGTGCAGCACTTCCAGACGCAGGCCCAAAGCCGGATCACCCACAATCAGCACATCGCCTTCGGCCAGAACGGCGTTCGTTGCCGCGCGCCGCGCTTCCCGCCACTGCTTCCCGCGCCATCCGGCGGCCTCGCGTCCGTTGTGGAACAGGGCGCGCACCTGAAAGCCGTCCAGCAGATGGAACAGGCCGTCCAGATGATCCAGATCCGGATGGCTGTTGATCACGGCGGTCAACCGGGGCGCATCGTTGTAGGCCAGCGTCGGCCCCACCAGAGTTTTTCCGGGATCAAAACGCGGCGAGGCGCTTCCACCGCCGTCCAGTACCATGCGCAGATGGCCGGGAGCGCGCAGAGCCAGAGCCTGGCCCTGGCCCACATCCAGCACGTCCAGCCGCATTTCGTCTGAAAATCCTTGCTCCAGGCGCAGCAGCGGGCCCACGCAGAGCAGGGCCAGCCCGGCCAGAAGAAGGCGGCGACCTGTTTGCGCTCCGGCGGCGCTGATCTCCCCCCCGTCCCGCCGATCCTGTCCGTTCCGGCGGGTCAGACAGGCCAAGCCCGCCGCTAGAGCGGCGAACGCGGGCAGGGCTGTCCAGTGCGGCCGCAGCATCACGGGATTGTGCAATAGGCCCAGAGCATGAAGGCGCTCCAGCCCGTCCAGCAGCCATTGGCAGGGCAGGGCCGCCAGATCCAGCGTCAGCCGCGCGGCTCCGTCTAGTCCGGCGCCCGCCAGCAGCAGGCCCAGAGCCGCGCCGGGCAGCACCACTAGGTCGGCCACGGGCAGCCAGAGCATATTGAGCGGGAACCAGAAGCCTGCGTTGCCGAAAAGCAGAAGATTCAGCGGCAGCAAGGCCACCTGGATCAGCAGGGAGATCAGCAGAATGCGCAGGGGCCAGCGGGCAAGCCAGAGCGCGGATTGCCGCCGGGGGTTCCGGACCGCATGCGGCGGCGCTATCCGTTGCAGCCAGGGCAGGGCGAGGCCGATGACCGCCACGCAGAGGGCGGAGAGTTGCAGGCCTGTATCCAGCACGCTCAGGGGCGCGGCCAGACAGATGTAGAGCAGGGCCGCGCAGAGGACGTCCAGGGCGGTGTGCGCCCGGCCTCGCGCCAGCCAGAAGGCCAGCACGAAAAGCATGCACACGGCCCGCAGCAGGGAGGCCGGGGCGTTGCCCAGCCAGAGATAGGCCAGGGCGGGCGGGCAGGTTGCCGCCAGGGCCAGGGGCACGCGCGGCCGGGCGAGATAGAGGGACGGACGCAGGCGGGCTGCGGCCAGTACGCAAAGCAGGCCCAGCAGACCGGCCACGGCCAGATGCTGGCCCGAGAGCGCGAGGCTGTGCGCCAACGTGGCGGCGGCGAAATTGTCCAGGGTCTGTTGATTCAGGTAATGCCGGTCCCCGAACAGCAGAGCTAGAAGAATGGCTTTGCTCTGGGACAGGGCCGGAAGGGTGGTGTCAGAAGCTGTGGTCTGCCCTTGGGGGAGCAGTGCGGCCAGAAAAGCCGCGCGCAGTTCTTCGCGCCAGCGGGCGGATGCCGTACCCTGGCCGGAAATTTCCGGATCGCCGCGTCCGCCCTGGCTCCAGATCCGCCAGTGCACGTCCCGCGCGACCCACCGGATTTCCCAGTCAGCCAGCCCCGTGTTGGCGAAGCCGTGCACCGGGCGCGGGCGACGGTTCAGGCAGAGCGTCTGCCCGGCCAGGGGGCGGAAGAGCGGTTCTTCCCAGGTCCAGGCCACCAAGCCTGGCAGGGTTTGCGCCGTATCCGCGCCCTGCGGCCGCACGTCGGCCAGCAGCAGGCGCAGGCGTTGGTCCGGCAGCCCTTGCGCGTTCCTCACCCGGCCGCAGATCCGGGGCGGGGCATTGCCCGTATCCGTGCCCTCATTCATGTCTGCCCAGGCGGAGGGCGTGCCGCTTGTAAGACCGGGCGGCGCGAGCTGCCACAGGGCCACGCCCAGGCCGATCAGAACCAGCGCCCCGGCCAAGGCAAGGCGGGCGACGCGCCAGAGGCGCCTGTCCGCCAAGGCCAGCAGCAGGGCGCAGCAAAGGGCGGGCCAAGGCCAGACCGCCGCCGCCACGCCCGCGACCCAGAAACCGAGATAGACTTGCCAGAGCAGGGGCGCTTGCAGGGGCGGGTGGCGCATGGAGTCCTTGGTTTTTACAGAGGCTGGCGTTGAACGGAAAAATGAGGCAGCCTATGCGAGTTCGCGGGCCAGATCGCGTTCTTCCGCCCGCCGCTTGAGCGTATCGCGGTGGTCGTGCAGCTTCTTGCCCCGGCCCAGGGCGATTTCCAGCTTGACCCTGCCCCGCTTGAGGTAAACGCGCACTGGCACCACGGTCAGACCCTTCTGGGCTACCAGCCCGGCCAGCTTGGCGATCTCGCGGGCATGCAGCAACAGGCGGCGCGCCCGGTCCGGCTCCTGCGGGGCGTAACCCGCGTTGGCGTAGGGTGCCACGTGCAGCGAGAGCAGCCAGGCTTCGCCGTGTTTGAATTCAACGTAGCTGTCTATGAAGTTCACCCTGCCGGCACGGATGCTTTTGACTTCCGGGCCGGTCAGGGAGATGCCGGCTTCCAGAAATTCGGAGAGATCGTAAAGATGGCGGGCTTTTTTATTGACGGCAATGGTGGAGGGCGGTGTTTTCTGGCTCATGGCTGACTGTGGCTCGAAAGGCTTGTGGTGTGGAAGGCCAACTCCGTGCCCAGGGACTGGTGGAGCTTTTCACGCACCATACGCCGGGAGGCCATGACGTCGGTGCTCATCAGAACGCTGTGGGCCAGATCCATGCAGGTTTCGGCATCGAGCTGGCGGATCATATGTTTCATGCCCGGCACGAAGCGTGGCGCGGCGGACACGGCATCCACGCCCATGCCCAACAACAGGGCCAGGCCGCAGGGGTCAGAGGCCAGTTCACCGCAGACCGAAACCCCGATGCCCTCGCGGTGGGCTGCGTCAATGACCTGCTTGAGCGAGCGCACCACCGCCGGATGCAGCGGTTCGTGCAGATAGCCCACATGGCGATTGTTGCGGTCGATGGCCATGAGGTAATGGATCAGGTCATTGGTGCCAATGCTGAAAAAATCGCACTCGCGGGCCAAGGCGTCGCACACCATCACGGCGGCCGGGGTTTCCACCATGATGCCCAGCGGCAGGTCCGACGCGTGGGGTAGGTTCTGGGCATGCAATTCCTGGCGCAGTTCCTGCAGAATGCGGCGCACGCCCTGCACTTCGGCCAGACCGGAAATCATAGGCAACAGCAGGGCCAGATTGCCCGCCGCCCCGGCCCGCAGCAGGGCACGCAGCTGGGTGCGGAAAATGCCCTGATGGCGCAGGCTGAAGCGGATGCCCCGCAGGCCCAGAGCCGGATTAGGTTCCTTGAGCGCGGCTTGGGCGCGCAGCATCTTGTCCGCGCCTGCGTCCAGCGTGCGGAAGACCACTCTGCCCGGTCCGGACTTGGCCGCCACGGCGGCGTATTCCCTGAACAGTTCTTCTTCCGTGGGCAGATCCCCTTTGAGATAGGCGAATTCCGTGCGGTACAGGCCCACGCCGTCGGCCCCGCATTCGGGCAGGGAGCCCAGCTCTTCCAAGCTTTCCAGATTGGCCTGAACGGCCACGCGCACACCGTCGCACATCTCGGCAGGCCAGTGCGCCGTGTGCCGGGTATGGCTTTCCCAGGCGTTGAATTCGTCCCGGCGGGCCGTGTAGCGGGACAGATCGCTTTCGTCCGGGCCGAAGAGCACGCAGCCGCCCAAGCCGTCCAGGATGATGCGTTCGTCCTCGCGGGCCGTGTTCAGCAGGCCGGTCACACCCACCAGAGCCGGAATGTGCAGGCCGCGTGACAGGATGGCCGTGTGCGAAGTGGGACCGCCTTCGGCGGTCAGAATTCCCAGCACGCCTTCCAGGTTGAGTTCCATGACGTCGGCGGGTGAGAGATCCTCGGCCACCAGCACGCTGGGAGCGGAAATGGCGCTGTCGTGCTGCGCGCCGGACAGACATTCGCGCAGGCGCAGGCCCACGGCCCGGATGTCCTGGGTGCGGTCGCGCAGATAGGGGTCGTCCATGCCCTGGAACAGGGCACAGAGTTCTTCCACGGTATGGTTCAGTGCCCAGGAAGCACAGATTTTTTTGTGCTCGATGCGCACTAAGGCGGCGTCCAGCAGCCTGGGGTCGCGGGCCAGTTCCATCTGGGCCGCGATGACATCGCGATATTCGGCCAAGTCCTCGGGCACGTTGCGCATGGTTTTTTCCAGGGCCGAGCGCACGCTGGCCGCTGCGGCGCGCAGGGCATACCGTTCCGTTTCGACCTCATCCGGGCCGATGCGGCGTTTTTCACTCATGCGCATGTCGTGCATGAAGCGAATGGATCCGATGCCTATGCCGGGGGAAACCGGCGTGCCGAATAAAACCGCGCGGGCCATATCATTCCTGTAATGTTGTTAAAAAACGGGCCAGACCGTGAAGGGCCTCGCGGGCGTCGTCGCCCTTGGCCAGAAGGGTCAGTTCCGCATTGGACGGTGGGGCTAGGGAAAGAATATCCAGCATGCTTTTGGCATCGACCTCGCACGTCTCGCCGATGAGCTGGATGTCGGCCGCATAGCGCTGGGCTTCCTGGGCCAGGCGGGCCGCTGGCCGGGCATGCAGCCCGCCGCGCAGGTTGAACGTAAGCCGCAGGGCAAGCCCGCGCGGGGTTTCTTCAATGACGTTTTCCATGCGCATCCTTGTCTCCCGTCGCTCCGGCGGCGGGGGAGCAAGCGCCGTTTCCCCGGCCGGGCGGCATTATCTTACATACCGATAAGCCCCGCGTCCATGAGAATGAGCGCGCCCAGCACGAACGCCCAGAGCAGAATGCGCGGCAAATGCATCCGTCCAACGAGCCAGGATGCACCCAGCACGGAGGCGCCAGCCAGTCCGTAGAGCAGCCAGGGGAAGTGGGTTGTATGTCTGAGAGGCAACTGCCAGACCACCAGAGCCACCATGACCGCGTTGAGGGCCCTGATGCGGTCCACCCAGTTGATGAGGTCCAGGCACTTGAGACGCAGCAGCACGGGCATGCCGCGGCGCAGGCCCGCGAAAAAGGTCAGAACGCGAAAGAGCAGCAGGAACGCCAGAAACAAAACGGACAGGGCCGCCATAAGGCCGATCTGCCCGGCCAGCAGCAGGCAGACGCTGATCAGCCCCCAGAGCGGCAGCAGTGTGCCGCTGAAAAAGGAATCCCCCAAGGCGGAAAGAGTGGCGGCCAGCGTTTCACGCACCACGTCCGCCGAGGCTTCTGGCAGAGTGCCTCTGGCGATCTGTATTTCCAGGGAAAGAACAATGCCCACATAGAGTGGGACCATGAAGACATGGGTATTGCTGTGTCCGCCGTAGCGGGCAAAGGCGCGAGCCCTGTCTTCGCTTTCCGGATAGAGATAGCGGAAGGCCGGGACCAGCACGAAGGCGAGTCCGATCTGCTGCATGCCTCTGGCGGTGACGGCCGCGTTGATGCAGCAGGTGCGCGCAAGGCAGTTGAGAGCGACACAACAGGGAAGCATGACAGTCCTTTGCTGTTGTTAGAGTGTTTCGATATGAGACGCTCTAGAGCAAATTAACTTTAAGAATGTACATTCTTAAAGTTCAAGACTCCCACCTCGGCGCTTAACAGCGCAAATAAATTTCGCTTACGCCCTTGTGCCGGACGGCTGCGAGATCATCCGTCGAGCAATTTCAAAGCAAAATTACTCAGGTTGTTTTCACCGCCGGGATCAGGGCATACAGTTCCTTGCCGCTCCAGCCGCGTGCGGCGCTCTGGACCCGGCGGGCCACCTCGCGCGGCCTGCCGCCTTGGGCCAGCTCCGCGCGCAGCAGGTTTTCCACCTCGTCGCGGGGTGTGCGTTCGGTCACTTCAGGCGGGCCGATCAGTACTGTGATCTCGCCGAGTAGCTCATCGGGCAGACCTGCACTGTCTTCGAGCCGAATAAGTATAAATTCCTCATGGGTTTTGGTCAATTCACGGCAGACGGTCAGATCGCGCGGCCCCAGAATGCGGGCCGCCAGGGCCAGGCTTTCCTTAAGGCGGTCCTTACGCTCGAAAAAAATCAGGGAACCGGGCACGCGGGCGAAAGACTCCAGCAGGGCTTCACGTCCGGCCGTGTCACGCGGCAGAAAGCCCAGAAAGGTGTGCGGCAGGGGCGCGATGCCGGCTGCGGACAGAGCGGCCGCCGGGGCGGACGGACCGGGTACCGGCGAAACCGGCAGGCCTTCCTTGCGGCAGGCCCGCACTAGGCGGTAGCCAGGGTCGGCCAGCAGGGGCGTGCCCGCGTCGGAAATCAGGGCCAAGTCGCGGCCCTCGCGCAGCATGCGTAACACTTCTTCCTGGCGTTCGGCTTCATTGTGCTCGTAAAAACTGAGAAAACGGCGGCCCTGGAGGTCGCGGATGCCGCAAAGGCGGCAGAGCTGGACCGCGCGGCGGGTGTCCTCGGCCAGGATCAGCTCCGCGTTTTCCAGAATTCCGCGGGCCCGGGGCGAAAGATCACCAGGGTTGCCAAGAGGCATGGCTACTATCCAGAGCCGGGGAGAAGTCAAAGGCATGAGGGTAATGCTCCGCGCTGAAGGTGTCGCCGTGGCGCAGGAGGCAGACCACGTCAAAACGGCATGGGTTTTGCCACGCGTCGTGCGCTGCCAGCCAGGCCCGGGCCGCGTGCGTGAGAATACGCTGTTTGGCCGGGGTTATGGCCGCCGCCGGGCCGCCGTGCCCGCCCGACCGCCGAGTTTTGACCTCCACGAAAACCAGTTCGTCGCCGTCGCGGCAGACCAGGTCCAGCTCCATACGGCCTTGCCGCCAGTTGCGGTCCAGCAGCGTGAAACCCGCGCGCAGCAGCAGCGTTGCGGCGGCATCTTCACCGGCTTGGCCTAGACGGATATGGGCCGCCTTTTCGTTTTGGCCGCCGTCTGGTGCGGCGTGTCGCGCGGAGCGCCGGAAAAACGGCAGCTTCAGCACAGACTGCCCTGGCGCGGCGCGGCGGATGCGGGCAGCACGCCTCGGAATGTCAGGCGGTGCTGCGGGCAGGGGCCCAGACGGCGCAGGGCCTCGTAATGGGTTCTGGTGCCGTAGCCCTTGTGCGCTTCCAAGCCGTAGCCGGGCCAGCGACGGGCCAGATGCAGCATGAGCCGATCCCGGAAGGTTTTGGCCAGGACGGAGGCTGCGGAAATGGCGTCTTCGTTTTTGTCTCCGCCCACAATGGCCCGCTGGGATGGCAGGGACGCCGTGTGCCCGGCGCGCCAGAGTGGGGTCAGCACGGCCTCGGGCAGGGTTTTGTTGCCGTCGATGAGCAGGCGGTCCGGCGTAACGCCCAGAACGCGCACTGCGCGGCACATGGCCTCGAAGGTGGCTTGCAGAATATTGATGCGTTCGATGCGCCGGGGCCAGACCACGCCTAGACCCCAAGCCACGGCGCATGCCTTGATGCACGGGGTCAGAAGCTCCCGCGCTCCGGCGCTCATGGCTTTGGAATCCGTGAGGCCGGGGAGATTGTAGGCAGCAGGAAGGATGACGGCGGCGGCCACCACCGGCCCGGCCAGGCAACCTCGCCCGGCTTCGTCAATGCCCGCGCAGTATCCGGATGACCGTCCAGCCGGGACGGCATCCGGGCCAAACAGGCTGGCATGCGCGGGATGTTCCATCACACGTGCCTCGGTTTTAACGGCAACGGATGGCGTCGCCAGCGGCAAAAGGCGCAGAACCCGATCAGAAGCGGCCACGCGGCTTGATACGGGCCGCTTTGCCCTTGAGGGCGCGCAGATAGTAGAGGCGGCTGCGGCGCACGCGGCCCTGAGTAACCAGTTCCACATGGTCGATGAAGGGCGAGTTGATCGGGAAGATGCGTTCCACGCCCACGCCGTCGGAAACCTTACGCACCGTGAAGCTGGCATTGGTGGTGCCGCGCTTGATGCGGATCACATTGCCCTGGAAGACCTGGATGCGTTCTTTTTCGCCTTCAACAATGCGCAGGTGCACTTTGACCGTGTCGCCGGAGCGAAACGCGGGCATATCCATGCGCATGTTTTCTTGTTCGATTTTTCTGATAATGTCCATCGTAAGCTCCTTCCAAACCCGCAGGCGGATTGTTGCGTCGTTGTGAAGCGGCCCGCTGTGTGCGCCCTGCGGTTTTCAGCAGTAGTCGCCTAAAATTCTGTCGGCTAGGATGGCGGCCGCGCTGCGCACTGAAAGATGATTGTATCCCAAAAAGCGCAGGGGGCGCAGCTGCCCCTCACAGCGTTCCAGCACTTCCGGCGCCAGCCCCTGGGCCGTGCCCAGACAAAGCAGCACCGGGCCGTCCCGGCACCAGTCGCGCACCTGGCTAGGCGTCAGCGGCGCGGGAGCGCGCTTGCGCGCGGGCCAGACGGCGGAACTGGCCACCAGTCTGGGCTTTGCTCCGGCATGCACGCCGAGCTGCGCCACAGCTTCATTCAGCGAGGCCGCTGGGCGGACCAGCTCCAAGGCCTTGGCTCTGTCCGGATTACCCCTGCCGCCGGGGCCGCAGGTCCAGTGCCGCAAAATATCCTCAAGCACCCGCAACTGATCCTCCAGAGGGGTCACCGCATAGAAGGGCCCCATCGCATAGCTGCACGAAATTCGTGCTATATCGTGAATGTCCAGATTTGTCAAGGAGGAAGCGCCGGAATTTTTTCCCCCAAGCAAAACCGGATAGTGCACAAGGCAGAAAGAAAGGTTGCGGCCCGGTCTCTCGCGCGGCAGAGCGGCCAGAGTCCGGGCGTCCTCGCGGTTCAGCGGGGCTGTGTCCAGCAGATCAGGCCGCGCGGCCAGGGTGGCCGCTAGGGAAGCTGTACGCCGCCATGCCGCGATGCGGCTGTGGTCCCCGCTGAGCAACACTGCGGGTACGGTCAGGCCCTCCAGATTTTCAGGTCGGGTGTAGTGCGGGTATTCCAGAAGACTGTGGGAAAAACTTTCTTCCTCGCCGGATTCTTCCTTGCCCATGAAGCCCGGCGTCAGGCGGGCCACAGATTCAATGACGGCCAGAGCCGCCGTTTCTCCGCCGTTGAGCACGGCCTCGCCGACGCTCACCGGCTCCAGAGGGAAGAGCTCAAGCAGGCGGGCGTCCAAGCCTTCATAGCGACCGCAGACCAGGGTAAGATCCTCTTCGGCGGCCAGTTCGCGCGCCAAGGCATGGTTGAGCGGGCGGCCGCCCGGCGCCATGAGCAGCATCCGGCCGGGGCGCTCAATGGAGCGCAGGGCCAGGGACACGGGTTCGCCCCGCATCACCATGCCCGGGCCGCCGCCATAGGGTCGGTCGTCCACATGGCGATGCTTGTCCACGCTGAAGGCACGCGGGTCATGAAAGCTGAATTCCACTACGCCGGTTTTACGGGCGCGGCCCATAAGAGCGGTGCCCAGCGGGGAATCAAAAAATTCGGGGAAGAGCGAAATCAGGTGAAAACGGGGCATGGACGGGAGAGTGCCGTAAAAGGACACGGATGGCAAGGCACGATGCGCCGGAAATGCGTTGCGGCGGCGCGAAAATTAATTTGGCGCTAGACCATCAGGATAGCATCTGACAGGCTAGAAGTCATTTCATAATTCCAGAAAAAGCCATGAAAATCGTGTAATCGAATTTCATGAGCAAATACCAGGGATTAACAGATGAACAATGGG
>APFI01000347.1 GCA_000403945.1 Desulfovibrio sp. Dsv1 | reverse complement strand
TTGGACTTGAGTCACCATAATGCACTTTTCTCCCAAATGCTGTCGCTGATTCCCGGACATGTCTTTCAGAAACTCGAACATCGCCACAAGACGGGACGGTTATCATGCAAGTTTGGCTTCAGGGAGCAGTTCACGGTCATGGCATTCATCCGGCTTGCCGCAAGACGCTCCATGCGTGACGGCCTGCGCTGCCCGGGTGCGGAACGCGCCTGTATCACTGGGGCCTGAAAAACGTGGCCCGCTCCACCCTTGCTGATGCCAGCACATCCCGGCCCGTGGCATTCAAAAGGTGCCTGGCTTGCCGACTCAACGACAATCCTGCTGAAAACACCAGGCATGCTCCACCGGATGAACCGATTGCGCAGCGTCTTGCGTGGAGCGGGTCGTGAATCTCTGAAAACTCTGAAACGTTTCGGCGGCAACAAGACCGATGCCGCCAAGGCCTTGGGTATCACTTGCAAGACCCTGCACGCCAGACTGAACGAGTATCAGAGAGCACAGGACGACGCGGAGAAGGGTGGCGCGACGGCGTTTTTGCCCGCTATTGCCGGAGGTTATGACGCTGTCCGTCCAGCGCGGCATGTTCGGTCGCATGGACATCCGGTCGGGCGCGTGGCATGCTGTATCGTTAACTCGGCATGGTTGAGCGCGGCCTAGCCCGGGAAAGAGGCCGCCTTTTTTCGTCCATCCGTTCCGCTTTGGAGCCGATTAGCTTTACTATGTGTTGTGGTTCAAAGGCTTTTTCAGCCGAAAAACGTGGTTATCGCCGCAGCCGGTCTCTGTATGACTTTTTTCGCCAATGAGGCCAGCGGGGACAGTCCTCCGGGCTGCCTTCGTCTGTTGTGGTGAAACCCACGCCGCCATGCGACGTTAGGGCATGGCGGCGTCCACATGCCCTGCGCGGGAGATAAGCCATGATCGACAGCTCAGCTTATGGCGCGGCGCTGGCAGAGCGTCTGGCACGCATGCCCGGCGGCGTATCCAGCTCGGAAAACTGGCTTTTGCTTCACGCCAACGACGCCCTGCGGGACATTCTCAAAATGCGCCGGGGTGAGAGCCTGCCCAGCGCGGCCCTGAGCCGCTGGCTGGGCCAGGGCGTGCTGGAAGGCTTTCACGAAGCCGAGGCCGACAGCGTGGCGGATGCTCCCGGCGCGCGGGGCAGGATGATTTTCCGTCATCCGCGCGGGGCCAGTTACCTGTTCTACTGGTGGGGGGACGTCAGCAAGGACCATGGCCCGGTGCGTTGCTTCACCGTCTATGAAATTCCTCTGGGCGAACTGGATCAGACCGCCCGTCTGTCCTGGCGCGAGCTGGACAGCGTGCTGGAGTTCATTCACGACGGCATCTGGGTCATTGACTCCGAAGGCGTCACCCGGCGGGTTAACCGCGCCATGGAGCGCATTGCCGGCATCAAGGCCGAAGAGGTTGTGGGCAGGCACGTGACCGAGCCCTTGCGGGAAGGGCGCTTCAAGACCTGCGTGACCCTGCGGGCACTGAAAGCCCGGCATACCGTGACGCTTTTCGACGACTATTCCAACGGCAAACGCTGCCTGAACACCAGTACGCCGGTTTTTGACGAAAACGGCAAGGTCTGGCGCGTGATTGCGGCCATCCGCGACGTGACCGAGCTGGAGACGCTGCAGAAACGGCTTTCCAATCTGGAAGTGGAGGCCATGGCCTACAAGCTCCGCGCCCAAGGGCTGGAAAGCGAGGCCCACAGCGGTCTGATGGGCCAGAGCCTGCTGCTGCACCGCGTGCGTCAGGATATCGTCAAGGCCGCACACTCCGACGCCGTGACCCTGATCCTGGGCGAAACGGGCACCGGCAAATCCATGGCCGCCAAAATCATTCACGACATGAGCGGCAGGGCGGAAAAGCCCTTTGTGGTGGTCAACTGCGGGGCCATGCCACCAGCGCTCATGGAGTCGGAACTGTTCGGCTACGAGGGCGGCGCGTTCACCGGGGCTTCCAAGGGCGGCAAGCCGGGCATGCTGGAACTGGCCAGCGGCGGCACCCTTCTGCTGGACGAAATCGGCGAATTGTCCTTGCCCATGCAGGTCAAGCTGCTCCACGTGCTGGATGGCCAGCCCTTCTACCGGGTGGGCGGCACTAGGGCCATCGCTGTGGACACCAGGGTGATCGCGGCCACTAACAAGCCCTTGGACAAGATGGTGGCCTCCGGCCAGTTCCGGGAGGATCTTTTCTACCGCCTGCGCGTGCTGAACGTGGACATGCCGCCCCTGCGCGAACGCAAGGACGACATTCTGCTGCTGGCCTGGCATTTTTTGCACAAGATCAGCGAGGGAACCGGCACGGAAAAGCACTTGGATCCGCGTACGGAGCAGCTTTTTTTGGTCTACGACTGGCCGGGCAACGTGCGGGAGCTGCAGTCCGTGATCCAGTCTCTGGTCACGCTGACGGAGGCGGACAACATCGGCCCGGACGACCTGCCTTCCTATATGCGGGAATCGGCGGGCGCGCCGCGCGCATCCCGGACGGAGCAATCCCTGACCCGGGCCGTGGAAGCTCTGGAAAAAAGCATGCTGGAAACGGCTCTGGCCGAAGCGGGCAGCACTTACAAGGCCGCCCGCCGGCTGGGTATCAGCCAGTCGTCGGTAGTGCGCAAAGCGAAAAAATACGGTATCCACGCCGAGGGCGGGGCGCGGGACGGGGTGAAATCCGCCCCGGCAGGAGATGCCCCCGCGCTGGACATTACGTGAGCTGTTCCGGTTCCGCCGCTGAAAAAATTCCCGGCGGAGCGCTCCCACTTGGAGGAAGCATGGACGACATGGCCGTCGGCAATATAGTCAGCATGAGTATCAAACTGTATGCGCTGATGACGCCTCCCGCCGTGCTCAGCGCCTTTATCAGCGGCACCAGAAACTATAACCGGGAAGAAAAGGTTCTGGTGGCATGTAAGACGTCCCTGACGATTTTCATCATAGGCTCTCTTCTTTTTCTGTTCGGTTCGCATCTGTTCACGCTGTTCGGCTTCACACTGGACGCCTTCCGCATCGGCGTGGGCCTGTTGCTCTTTCTGACCGCCATTTCGCTGATGAACGACGACTGCACCCAACCCCCCGCCAAGCAGGAAGGCGACATCAGCGTGGTGCCCCTGGCCATTCCTCTGGGCATGGGACCCTCGGCCATCGGCGCGGTCATGGTTGTGGGCGCTTCCGCCGAAGGGCTGAACGGCATGCTGGCCGGGGTGTTCTGCCTGCTGCTGGCGTCTTTCGGCATGTTTCTGCTGCTGTGCATGGCCGACAAGGTGGAGAACGCGCTGGGCGAAACGGGCATTGCCGTCATGTCCAAACTCACGGCACTGCTGCTGTCAGCCATTGCGGCCCAAGTGATTTTTACGGGCATCACCGCATTTTTGAAATAATGTGCCGCACCTTGCGGCTGTTTCGTTTTTTTCATGCCCCCGGCGGGCCGGGATCGAAAGGGAGAAGGATGTATGGACGGCTCCGTCAGCGAAGTGGTCGGAACGAGCATCAAACTGTATGCCCTGATGACCCCGCCCGCTGTGCTCAGCGCCTTTATCAGCGGCACCAAGGATTATGGCAGAAGACAGAAAATCACCGTGGCCTTCAAAACCTCCACAGCGATTTTTATCATCGGCGTGGTTCTCTATCTGTTCGGCTCCAATCTGTTTGAACTGTTCGGCTTCACGCTGGACGCCTTCCGTATCGGCTCCGGGGTGCTGCTTCTGCTGACCGCCGTGGTCCTGATGAACGACGACGGCAGCAAGGTTCACGCCAAGCAGGAAGGCGACATCAGCGTGGTGCCCTTGGCCATTCCTCTGGGCATGGGGCCGGCATCCATCGGCGCGGTCATGGTCATGGGCGCGTCCGCCGTGGACCTGCGCAAGATGCTGGTGGGCGTGTTTTCCCTGTTGCTGGCGGCCGGGGGTATGTTTCTGCTGCTCTGCTTGGCCGACGGCGTGGCGCGGGTGCTGCACCGGACCGGCATCGCCGTGCTGTCCAAACTCACGGGGCTGCTGCTGGCGGCCATTGCGGCCCAGGTGGTCTTCACGGGCATCAGCGGCTTTTTGAAGTAAACCGCCGCGCGGGAGGAAGATGTCCCGGCGGACAAGGAGATCATGGGTGCGTTTGCTGCAAAATTATTGGGGCTGTCCTGTGGCTAAGGAAATATGCCAGGATGTGGCATGTACGAACGACGGAGCAG
>APFI01000346.1 GCA_000403945.1 Desulfovibrio sp. Dsv1 | reverse complement strand
TAATGTCAATGGGATGAAGCAGTTCGCAATTGTCCATCCGTACGAAGGCACCGCTGGTGGAAACGCCAGTCGATTGTACCTATTGTTCCAATTCCCGGATGTAGCGGATCATGCAGACCTGCACCTGGTCGCGCTGTTCCGGCGGCATGGGCGCAAACCAGAAACAAGATTTATTGAGCATGCCTGGCCACACGCGCATCCGTGTCCGGCTTGAAACAGATCTGGCATTCCTCGCCGCCTAATCGGATTTCCGCCATGCTCGGAGCCGTGATGCCGCGATCCATGAAGGCCACAGGCAGAGCAGCGGTCCGGCCTCGCGCGGACGTCCGCCATAGGTGAGACTGTCCGGAATGACCCGGTTACGCACGTATTCCAGGGCGGCAGGCAACATCGGGATGCCAGAGGCAGCGAGGTATGAAGCGGACTTCCTGCCATCTCCATGAGATGCGGATCATGTCCGTTATTTTCCAAGGATGCTTTACAGATGGCCTAGTCGGATGGCCCCTGCAAGGACGGAAAACGCCCCGCCGCGTCCATTGCTGACCGGGGCGGAGCGCGCGTTTCAAACGTCAAGCGCGAATGCTACGGCAAGAGGGTCACCTCATAGGCATTGGCCGGTTCCAGGTACTTGCGGGCCACAGCCCGCACGTCCGCCGGAGTCAAGGCGGCTGCCTTGTCCAGCAGCTGCTTCTGGAAATCCTGCGGATAGCGCAGCACGGCGTCCGTGGCCGCTTCGCCGGCGCGGTCCGCCAAGCTTTGCCTGTCGCGCAGGTATTCGCCCAGCAGGCGGTTGCTTCCGGCGGCCAGCAGAGTCTTGGGCAGGGGTTTGGCCTTGAGTTCGGCAATGATCCCGGCGAAGCCCTTGCGGGCCTGTTCCACATTGTCCGGCGTGGTGCCGATGTAGAAGGCCATGAAGCCCGTCTCCGGCATGCTGCGGTTAAAGGCGGTCACAGTATAGCCCAGCCCCTGTTCGTCGCGTAGGCTGCTGAACAACAGACCGCTCTGGCCCGACAGCACAGCCTGCAGCAATATCAGGGCGGGCGCGTCCGGGTGTGTGGGCGGTACGGTCTTGAAAAGCTGCAACAGATGGGCCTGGTTGCGGCCCGGCAGGTTCAGGTTGAGGGTTCTGTCCCGGCCCCAGGCGGGCGCGGGCACGGCAAAGTCCTTCCCTTCAGGCACGGGCAGGCTCCGGGCGAAGGCCAGCACGGCTTCGCGCTCAAAACTGCCCGCCACAGAGAGCACCCAGGGCTGGCCGGACTGCCGGGCCCAGAAAGTCTGCACGTCCTTGCGGCCAAAGCCGTCCAGGCTCTGTGGCGTGCCCAGGCCGTCAAAGCCGTAGGGTTGCCCGCCGGGATAGAGGAAGGGATTCAGCTTGGCGGACATATAGGCCAAGGGCCTGTCCGCGCGCTGGCGGATGGCGGATTTCATGTTCTCCACCTCGCGTCGCAACTCCTTGGCCTCAAAGCGCGGTTTGGAGAACACGTCGCACAGGACGCTGAAATAGTCGGCATTGAAGCGTGACGGCCCGGTCAGGGAGATGCCGAAAGTCTGCAAGCCCGCTCTGGCGGAAATGGCAGCCGCGCGCTCCGCGAAATAGCGCTCCACGCCCTGGGCGTCCAGCTTGCCGCTGCCGTCGGTGAGCATGCGCGCGGTCAGGTCAGCCAAGCCCTGCTGTTCGGGCTTGAGCAGGGCGTTGCCGCCGGGCAGCATCAAATCAAGGGAAATATAGGGCACTGTGGCGTCGGGAAGCAGGATCAGGGTGCGGCCCTGTCCCAGCCGGACCACTTCGCGCTTCCCGGCGGCCGTGTCGGCCGTGGAGGTCTTTTGCGCGCCGCTCCCGGCGGGCCAGTTCTTTTGCAGTATGGCTTCCAAGTCCGGCAAGGCCGCGCCTTCCGGCGCAAGCACGCGCACCCGCGCCTGTTCCGGCGCAAGCCAGCGGGCGATGGCGCTCTGCAACTGGTTTTCATCCACATTGCGCAGGGAGAAACGCAGATTGCGCTCCGCCTGCTCCCCGCCCAGATCAAACTGGATGGCGCCCTTCCAGGATGCCAGACCGTTGAGGGTTTCCCCGGCCCGGTCCATGCCGTTCTCCAGATTGAACTTGGCTCGGCGCACGGCTTCGGCGCTGAAATCCTTGGCCTTGAGTTTGGCCAGATCTCCGGTCAATTCCCGCCAGAAGGTTTCCAGCTTGCCGGGATCCAGCTGGGCGGTGATGGTCAGCAGGCCCGCGCGGGCCAGACTCATATTGTCCACACTGATGCTGTCCACCAGCTGCTTTTCATATTTATACTTGCGGCGGAAGGCCGAGGTGCCGTCGCCGCCCAGCAGATAGCTCAGTACATCCAGCTCCACGGAGCGCAAGTCGCGCAGGCCGGGCACGGGAAGGGCTATGCCCAGATAAACCCTGTTCCAAGGGCCACGGCTCACTTCCACACGAGGGCCGCCCGCCGCGCCAGTCAGGTCCAAGGGTTGGGGCACGGTCAGATCCCCGCTGTTCTTCAGGTTGCCAAAAAGCTTCTGGGCATAGGACAGCACCGCGTCCGGCTCAATGTCGCCAGCCACCAGCAAGAGCATATTCCGGGGCTGATACCAGCGCTTGACGTAATCGCGCAGATCCTGGGCCGTGACGGCCTTGATGGTGTCCACATAGCCGATGATCGGACGGCCATAGTGTGTATTTTTGAGCCCGGCCACTTGAAGATTTTCATAGAGCTTGCTCATGGGCGAATCCTCGCCGCGCTGAAGCTCGGAAATGACCACGTTTTTCTCGGCTTCCAGTTCCTTGGGATCCAGCTGGGCCTGAAATGCCATATCCTTGACCACGTCCATGCCCGTGCGCCAGTGGGCGGCGGGCATGTCGGTCATGTACCATGTCTTGTCGAAGCTGGTGGCCGCGTTGAGGTAGCCGCCCAGAGCCTCCACGTCGCGGGCCACCTGCCCTTTGGGCCGGTGTTCCGTGCCTTTGAAAACCATGTGCTCCAGCAGATGGCTGATGCCCGCCTGTCCCGGTGCTTCATTGGCCGAGCCCGCGCGCACGTACAGACGGGTGCAGACCAGGGGAAAGCGCGCGTCCCTGAGGATATACACTGTGAGCCCGTTGGGCAGCCGGACCAGACGCCCGGCAGCGGAAGCGTCCCGCGCCGCTGGCGTGCCTATGGCCATGAGCAGCGTCAGAATGAACAGAAAAACGATACGTCGCATGAAAACTCCTGAGAAACAGGTTGTAAGCCTTCCGGCAGCGGGCCGCATGGCGCGGGCGTCCGCCGACATCCGTTCGGTGCAGGTACAGCAAGGCCGGTGGAAGGCATTTTGTGCATTCCATTCGCCAACAATAGTTACTGCCGACATTCAAGGCAAGCGGAAAAAAGTCCCGTCCGCAAACTCGGGCGCTGAGCGTGGCGATCAATTCGCGCAACGCGTCCTGGGCCTTTTCATTGGATACCTGACAGATGCCGGCGGCCAGATGCCCGCCCCCGCCGTGGGCCAGCATGGCCTGACCGATATTCACGGTGCTGGAGCGGTCCAGAATGGACTTGCCCACGGCAAAAACCGTATTTTGCTTTTTCAGGCCCCAGAGCACGTGTATGGAAATGTTGCACTGCGGAAAGAGCGCGTAAAGCATGAAGCGGTTGGTGCACCAGATGACCTCCTCATCGCGCAGGTCCAGCACCACCAGCTTGCCGTGCACCGAGGAACAACGCTTGATCTGTTCCACGGCCTTGGGCTGCTGCTCGAAATAGAGGTCCGTCCGCTCCTTCACATCGGGCAATTGCAGAATGTCCTCAATGAGATAGATGCGGCAGTGCCCGATAAGTTCCATCATCAGGTCGTAGTCGCTGATCCGGAACTGGCGGAAGCGCCCCAGGCCGGTACGCGGGTCCATGATGTAATTGAGCAGGGTCCAGCCTTCGGGCGCGAGGATGTCCTCTCTGGAATACCGGGCGGAATCAGCCTGATCCGCGGCGCTCATCATTTCCTGCGGGATGCCCGCAAAACGCTCCCGTCCGCCGAAGTACTCATAGACGACGCGAGCCGCCGAGGGCGCGTCGGGATCAATGACGTAGTTCTCGGGCTGTGCGCCGCCCATCCGCAAGGTTTCGGAAAGGTGGTGGTTGAAGACCAGATGCGCGTTGGGAGTGTACGGCAGGTTGGTGGTGATGTCGCCGCCGGTGATTTCCTCCTTGCCGTCCTGCATATCCTTGGGATGGACGAACTTGATGCCGTTCACCATGTCCATTTCTTTCAACGGCACGGCACAAACCAAGCCATCAAAATCGCTTCTGGTCACAAGCCGGTATTTCTTCCCAGCCATGCCAATCAGCTCCTGTAAATGTATTTTCCGAGATATGCGCTCCGGAAGGAAAGATGTCCGTCCGGACGCCGCCTCAGGCGCTTTTTTTTGTGTGTGTGTTGTATGACTTCCGCGAATTTTTCACGCGTGCGAGACACGCGGCGGGATAAGCGGATCAACCGCCCGCACAGGCTTCCTTGACCTTGGAATTTTCCAGCATCACCCGGTCCGCCTCCAGAGTATAGGCGTAATGGGGCACGGAAAGCGCGGCAAAGGCGTTCTGTTCCATCAGAAGCACGGTTTTGCCTTCGGCGTTGTCCGCTTGATGCTCCCGAAAAGTTCACGCACCGGCAGCGGGGCCAAGCCTAGCGAAGACCCGTCGGGCATGAACAGGTTCGGGCGGTTCCGCTCCTTGAGGCGCGTGAAAAGGCTGTACACCCACACTCCAGGTCCGCCGCGATCTCATCCTTGTCCTTGCGCGAAACGCGCCCAGATAAAGATTTTCCTCCACGCTCAGGTGCGGCAGGATGCGACGTCCCTCGGACGACAGGGAAATGCCCTTGCGCACCATGTCCTCAGGTTTCAGGCCCCTGGGGATACCGGTACCTTGCCGTCAGCCGGATGAAGAAAATCTCCCGCTGATGGTTTTGCTGAGCCCGGCGATGGAGCGGATGATGCTGCTCTTGCCCGCGCCGTTGGCCCCGATCAGGATCACTATACTGCCGCGCGCACTGGAAAGGCTGACTGCCCTGCACGCCTGGATGCCGCTGTAACGCACATGAAGATCGCGTATTTCAAGCATGCTGCGCCGCCACGTCCTCACCCAGATAGGCGCGGATGACCACAGGATTGTTGCGTACGACCTCGGAATCGCCCTCTGTGATCGCCGCGCCGTACTCCATGACCACCTTCATGTCGTGCCTGATAAGCAGAATGGTCAGATCGAATTCGTCCCGGATATGCTGGTAACATGCATCAGCTCCAGGCTTTCCTGAGGGTTCATGCCCGCCGCCGGTTCGTCCGGCAGAAGCAGACGCGGTTAGGTGGACAGGGCGCGGGCGATTTTCAGGCGGCACTTGGCCCCACAGGGCAGGATGCCCGCCTTTTCATGCGGCTGATCGCCCAAGTTCACGCGCTCGGCCAGTTGCCGCCCCTTACGGGCAATGTCCGCCTCTTCCCGATAATAGATCGGCGGCCCAGCGGGGCCATCCACCAAGGGCAGTGGGGGCGCACATGGCAGCCCACCATGATGTTTTCCAGCACGGTCATCTGCTCGAAAGCCGGATATCCTGCGCGGTCCTTCCGTCGCTGCGACAGGCATGGGCCGTTTAGTATAGACCACTTGGCCTTTTGCCGCAATTCACAAAAACAACATTCATTCCGGCCGGGCTATCTGTACATGGCCGCGTAGCGCGCGAAAAGCCGGAGGCTCGGCCGCGAAAAACGGTCCCATTCGGCATTGAGCTCCAAGCCAGGAATCAGGGCGCGAACCACGGGCAGATCCAGGTCCGCGCGGGTCAACTCCACATAGAGGGGGCTTCTGCCGTGCCTGGCCAGGACGCTTTCCAGAAGGCGGCGGTTGGCCGCAGCCGACGGCAGGCTGTAGTCCGGCAGGTCTTCCAACACGCGCTCGGGCAGTCCGGCCAGACCGGGTCCGGAAGCCTTGCCGAAGGGGGCCGGTTGCGCCCAGACATAGGGCCAGGGCGTTTCGGTCAGCGCAGCCAGAGCGGCGCGCGCGCCGTTCAGATTGGCCCCAGTGGCCCGCGCCACGCTGCCGTCGTGGGCTGTGACGAAGCACTGGTATGCGGGCAGGCCCAACTCTGTGGTAATGTCCTGAAACTGGATGCGGATGCCGCGCTCCGCGTAGTCTTCCAGCAGGCTCTGGATACGCGGGTCGCGGCTTCTGAGAGTGAAGCAGCGCGCCCGGCTGAAAGGCGTGGTGGCCTCGGCGTCACGCTCCAGAATTTCCGTAAGCGCTGCCACCTTGGCTTCATCCAGGCTGTTGCCCGACGCCAGGCCCGTGGAACCTCCGGCCAGAAAAAGGCCCGGTTCATCCAGATTGCAGAATAAAAAGACGGCCTGGGCCGGAACCAGCACTTCCGCGCCGTCCACAGCGCGGGACGCCAGCCAGTGCAAAGGCGCGTCCGGACAGGGCGCTTCCAGCGGCAGCAGATCGGGATTCAGCGCCGCCCTGTCCTGCTCCTTCAGCTCTGCATGGCGGGCTTTGAGCAGCGGCAATGGCCGCTTGCGGTCCAACACTTGCCCGCCGCGCTCCTGTCTGCCCAGCCCCACGCTGGCATAGGCGCTGGCCCGCTCCACAATTTCCATGGCGTAAGAGGCCCGGGCCTGGGCCAGCGACAGCCCCCGCCCATAAGCCGTGGACTGGCCGCGCAGGCTGTGGGACAGACGGCCGTTGCGCACACGCAGGTCCACCCGCCAGGAACGCAGCAGGGCGATGGGCGAGAGCGAAGCCTCGTGCCGCATTTCCGGCCCGGCGATAAGGCCCGCTTCCAGCAGGGCGGCCAAGGCGCGCAGGAACGTATCCTTGGCTGGAGGCCGCTCGCGCGGTTCCCAGTTTTCAGCCGCCATGCGGGCGTACTCACGGGGCAGGATACCGGCGCGCGCCGCCAGTTCCTCCACTGTTTTTTCCAGCGCTTCCGGGCTGAACAGCGGGGGGATATCCGCCTCGTCAGGCCGGGGCAGGGCGTGATGCTCGCAGATATTGCCGCGAAACGCCGCGCTCCAGGCCGCAGCGGCCTCGCGCTCCGGATGGAGCGCGGCCCGCAGATAGACCGTCGGGCCGACCGGGGCCAGCCGCGTCGCGGCGTCAACCGGGAAAGGGGAAAAGGCCCCATACAGCTCCCGCCATGCAGGCAGCAGCAACGCGCATTCCAGCAACAGACCGGCCAGAGCCGGCCGCAGAAAGGCATCGGCAACGGCATCGTAGCAGGTCGCGGCCAGATCACGCAGTTCCTCCGGCCGTTTTTTACTCAGCATTCGCAGCAGATGCTGGTGCAGAAAATCATCCAGTGGCGCGGCTTCCAGTTGCGCCAGCGCATCGTCCAAACTCAGGGACGGCGGCGGTTCGCAGGAAAAATAGCCAGTGGTGCCCAGAGTTTCAGCGTGGACATAGGTGTAGTCTATATGAGGAGCGGACGACATGGTTCCTCACGCTGGCAAAAGCTGTAAACAAAAAGCGGGCCGTGAGGCCCGCACATCGCGCAGAACAAATCGGGGAAACCCTGAGGGATTCCCCGGATACAAGGCTGATTAACGCTTGGAATACTGGTATCGGGCGCGGGCCGCGCGCAGACCGTATTTTTTACGTTCCTTCTTGCGGGCGTCGCGGGTCAGAAAACCCGCCTTTTTCAACACCGGGCGCAGAGTCGGGTCCACCAGCAGCAGGGCGCGGGAAATGCCGTGCCTCACGGCTTCGGCCTGGCCGGTCACGCCGCCACCGGCCACATTGACGCGCACGTCCAGCTTTTCAGCCAGCTTGGCCAGCACCAGAGGCTGACGAATGATCATCTGGAGGGTCTTGCGGGGAAAATACTCCTCAAAGGAGCGCCCGTTTACCATAATGCCGCCCGAACCGGCGTAAACGCGGGTACGGGCCGTGGCTGTCTTGCGGCGGCCGGTGCCGTATTCAAATTTTTCGCTCATGGCATGCGCTCCTTAGTAAGGCAGTGTCAGCGGCTGAGGATTCTGGGCCGTGTGCGGATGCTCGGGCCCGGCATAAACCTTGAGTTTCTTCAACATGGCGCGGCCCAGACGGTTCTTGGGCAACATGCCGCGCACGGCGGACATCAGAACGCGCGAAGGCTTGTCGGCCAAGACATCGCCGAGAGTCGTGGTCTTGAGGCCACCCACCCAGCCAGAGTGCCGGTAATATTTTTTGTCGGTCATTTTCGCGCCGGTCACTTTGACCTTTTCGCAGTTGACGACCACGATGAAATCCCCGTTATCCATGTGCGGGGCGAACTCAGGCTTGTGCTTGCCGCGCAGGCGATGGGCAATCTGGCTGGCCAGACGGCCGAGAACCTGATCCCGGGCGTCAACCACAAACCACTGGCGGTTGATGTCGTTAGGGGTAGGGCTGAACGTCTTCATCAGAAAAAACTCCTCACATCTGCTGTGATAAGCAGCAAAAAATATACGGCAGCCGTCAGGCTGAGAAAAATTCGTCCAGCGTCGCGCCGTCTAAACGGGATGGCGGCAGGATCACTGCAAAGATTGTCTTATACGCCAAACCCTGAACCGTGTCAAGCGTCATCCGCGTCGGGCAAGGATTTTCCGGCCGGGCCGCAGCGCTTGAGCTTTATAGCCCATGGCCGTATACTTATGCTGCTGAGAACTTCACAGCGCGGACGTGCGCCCGAAACGCACGCCTTCTCCCCCCGTTTTTTCAAGGACAGACTATGCCGGTTATTCGCAAGAGCCTGCTGCAACTCATTTTTTCCGGCGCGTATATGCTGCGCTGGAACGACAAGCTGCGCCCTGTGGAACTGCTGGAAATTGACAAGCAGGCCCATAAAATGCTGCTGGCCTGCGTGCTCTGGCACGAAAATTCGCGCGACCTGCCGGAAGACCGGCGTCTGGCCCTGGCCCGCGACATCATCGAGGGCGGTCTGTTCGACTATTTCTACCGCCTGATCATCACGGACATCAAGCCGCCGGTCTTTTACAAAGTCAAGGAAAATCCCGTCCACTACCGCCAGCTCACAGAGCATGTCCTGGCCCGTCTGGAACCGGTGCTCGCCCCGCTGGGAGATTTCTGGGAGCGCATGCGGGCCTGGCATCTGAGCGGCGACGAGAACGGGCTGGACCGGCGCATTCTCACAGCGGCTCATTTGTACGCATCGCAGTGGGAATTTCATCTCATCAAGCCGCTCAACGGTTTTGACGATGAAATGGACGACATTGATCTTTCCTTTGTGGAGCGGCTGGATACTTTCCGCGACCTCAGGGGCATGGAGACCATTCTCACGCCCAATACGGCCCTGGCCAAACTGGCCAACCTCTGCGGCCAGCTGCGTTTCCAGATCCGCTGGACCCAGGCCCCGCGCATTCCGGCCACCTCGGTGCTGGGGCATATGTTCATTGTGGCCGCCTTCGCCTACTTCTTCAGCCTTTCGGTAGACGCCTGCACTGCCAGGGCCAACAACAATTTTTTCTGCGGCCTGTTCCACGACCTGCCGGAACTGCTGACCCGCGATATCATTTCCCCGGTCAAGCAGTCCGTGGCCAGCCTGCCCCTGATCATTAAAGAATATGAGGGAGCGGAACTGGAACGGCGCATTTTCCGGCCCCTGCGCGAACAGGGTTTCGGCCCCCTGGTGGAGCGCATTTCCTACTATCTGGGCCTGAGCGTTGGTTCAGAATTTCAGGAATGCCGGCGGGAGGGCGGCAGAATCATCAAGGTGGACGGCTTTGAAGCGCTCCAGCGCGGTTGCAACCGCGACACCCTGGACCCCAAGGACGGCCATATGCTCAAGATCTGCGACTGGCTGGCCGCTTTTCTGGAAGCGCACAGCTCCATCCGCAATGGAATTTCCTCGCCGCATTTGCGGGAGGCTCAGGCCCGGCTCAAAGCCAAGCTCTGCGAAAGCCCCCTGGAATGCCTGCATCTGGGCGCGTTGTTGGCCGACTTCGATTAGCGTGTGCAGTCATGAATGCCTTTTCGGCTCTCTTCGTGTCGAAGTCCACCTTTTATTCCAGCTGAATATCATCAGAGTACACGCCTTTCATAAAAGGCTCTTTCTCCTTCAAGAACCGCAACGTAAGGTATTCCCGCCATGAACAGGACAATCCACCCTCTGCTCCCGCCGCTGGCGGCGCTCCTGCTGACCACGCTCTGCCTGCTGCCGCCGCGCCCGGTGACGGCCCTGACGGTTTCCAAAAGTCTACCGCTCTACGCTCGGGATATGGAATTTTATTATCAGGACAAACTCCCCGAAGCGCTGCCCGGCATTCTGCGCGCTTTTGACGCACAAGGCGTGCTGGCGCAGGGAGAAAAGCGGCTGATGGTGGCCGCCTTTCTGGCCGAGGCGCTGCGGCGCGATCCGTCCGCGCGCCCGCGCCTTCTGCCGCCGCCGGACACACTGAGCCGCAACGGCAGACTCACCCTGGCCTGGATGGTCCATCTGGCCGGACTGCCCGACGAAGACAGTCTGCTGGCCGGGCTGCTCACTCCGGAAGACGCCCCCCTGCCGACCCAGATCCGGAACAGCCCCACGCCGCTCCTCCGCTGGGACATCTATGCAGAAAAGTCCGTCTTGCAGATGTACTGGGCGACCTTTCTGGCCTCGGGCGACACGGACTGTCTGGACAGCATCATTAATGCCGCCCTGCGCTACGCCCGGCTCAACGCACGCGGCCGTCAGCAGGACGCGGTTTTTCCGGTTTGCGCGGCGGCGGCCGCCTCACTCTATGAACTGGCACCCCGCCACGCTGCGGTGCGCACCCGCGTCGAACAGGCCCTTGAGGGCCGGTCCGGTCCGGAGGCCGCCACCCTGCGGATCATTCTGCGCCGGGAGCGACCCAGCGGTTCCTGAGCCAGCCGACAAAAATCACGCCTCAAAGCGCTTGGGGCATGCCAGACAGCGGGCATCCGGCGCATTGTTCGCCAGCGCGGCGCGGAACCCCCTGAACGCCTCGCCGTTCCACAGTTCCCAAGGGTTGCCGTCACGCGCGTTGCCGAAAACCAGGTGGCGCGGCCCGCCTTCCCCGGCGGGCACGTTGAGATAGACGCAGGGCGAAAGCGCGCCGTCGGCGTCCACATACAGGCTGCGGGTCACGTTTTCACGGCAGCCGCCCGCGTCCGCCACCGCCCGAGGACCGGGCAAGGCATAATAAATTTCCCGTCCATCCGTTGCCGCTTCGGCGGCGGCCCGCTCCAGCACGGCGCGGGCGCGGGCGATCTTGTCCGTCTCTTCCGGCGCGAAGGCCAGGGCATCCTGTTCGGGCGCGGCGATGTAATCCAGCGTACTGACTACCGCCATGCGCACATCCAGTTCTTCCATGAGCCGGGGCAGACCGGCCGCCGCCTCAATCCTGTCGGCCAGCATCAGATAGGCCAGATGGACCTCCAGGGAGTTCTTTCCGACCACGGCACGCCCTGATGAACGGTCGCGTTGGGCGGCCTGAACCAGGCGGACGGCCTCGCAGACCCGCTCAAAGGGCACTCCGGCCCGCGCCGCGTTGGAAGTCGCGTCCGTGCCCACAAGGGAAAAAGCCAGCATGTCCATGCCACTCTCCACAAGGCGCGCGGCCAGGTCCGCGTCCATGTGCAGGCCGCAGGACGTGCTGGACACCTGGCAGCCCGCCTTGCGGGCCAGGACCACGAAGTCGAAAAAGCGGGGATGCAGCAGGGGTTCCCCCCATCCCTGGAGATGCGCCCGGTCCGAGCGGCGCAGCAGAGGCCAGAGCGCCGCGAAAACCTCATCGGGCATATGCCGCGAGCGCCAGCTTCCGGCCTGGGAGGTATGCGGGCAGTAGACGCAGCGGCCGGCGCAGCGCGAGGTCACTTCCACCTGCACGCAATCCATGGGACGCTTCTCGCCCAGAAACAGCTCCCGCAGGCGCTCGCTCAGGCCGGGAGGGCGGAAAGCGGGATTTTGCAACAGATCATTTTCGGGCATGGCAATCTCCATAGGCCGGGCGGCACCGCTCACCGCCCCAACAGGCGCGCCAGCCAGCCTTTCCTTTGCGGGGACCAAGAAGTTTCCACATAAGACAAAAAGGCGCTTGCGCCCCATTTTTTCTTGAAAAAGGCCACGCCCGGATGAATGCCCAGCCCCAGATTGAGCAAGCTGTGGCCGCGCTCCGCGCCTTCGGCGGCCAGAGCGGCCAGCAGCGCGTCCGCCGTACCCGGCGGCGCGTCGGGACGACGGAAGGCGAACATATAGAATGCAGTGGAAAAGGAACTGTAGTCGCCGATGGCGCACCCGGCCAGAACGCCGCCAGCACGGCGGGCGGAAAACAGGCGGGCTTGCGGCGCGGCGGCCAGATAGGCGTCCAAGTGCCGGAAAATGTGGACGCTGCTCGCCTCCAGCACGTCGGCGCGGGCACAGCAGAAATCCTCCACCAAAGCCGCGTGCTCTGCTGTCCAGGAGTCCGCTCCGCCCTGCTCTGTCACAATGTCCCGTGCGGCGCGGCGCAGCATGTTCCGCAATTTCTGCCCGCCGGGCGGCAGGGGCAGGGGCAGGGACCAAAAGACGTCCTCTACGCTTGGGGCGCCGGGGGGGGCGGCATGGGGCCGCGCGGCGGCCAGCACGGTAATACGGGCCAAGCCGGACAAGGTCAACGCTTCATCCACTGCTGCGTCCACAGCCCGCGCGTCGCGCGGGTCATGCGGCGGATAGCCGACAAGCACAACTTCGCCCTCGCCCAGATGCCCCACGCACTCCCCGAACAGGCGGGAGCGCAGGCCGGACACGGCCCCCACATACGGCAAAAGCTGATCCGGCACCACGGCTTGAGCCGTGATCCGAGACAGCCCGGCGGCCGGACCGGCGGGACCGCTCGCCAGAGGGCATCCTCCGCTTCCGGAAGTGCCACGCGGCGTCACCAGCGCACCTCCCGGTCTCGGCGCCAGAGGGCGCGCAGTTTGTGCGAGAGGCCGGGCAGGCAACGTCGCACGCTGAAACCGTCCTCGGCCAGCATATGGCGCAGATTGACCAAATGGGCCGCGCCCACGAAAACCGCGCAGCGTCCTTTTTCCAGAAACGGGCGCATCCGCTCCCGGAAACGCTGGTCGCGGACATTGACCACATAGCCCGTACGGGTGGGAAATTCCGCGCTGGACCCCATCATTCGTTCGAGATCCCCGGCCAGATAGGCACGCATGTTCCGGCGGGACAGCGTCTTCCAGTCATTGCAGGCGCACAGGTAGCGCAGCACCCGCTCCACGGGCACCGAATCCAGCGAAGCCAGCTGCTCTTCCAGATTTTCCATGCCGATTACATTTCTGCCCATCTCGCGCGCCACGCGCCAAGCCTCCATGTCCACGGAGCCGCGCCAGCCCCGACGTTCCAGAAAGGCCGCCCAGAGAGAGAAAAAGGCGCACCAGGGCCGCGCGTGGCGCAAGAGCCAGCGCACGTCCGCCTTGCGCGCGGCCTCCATGCCCAGCCAGCGGACCAGCGGCCCCTCCGGCCCGCGCACCACACGCTCCAGACGACGGATTTCCTCTTCCTCAAGCATCTCCAGCAGGGGCTTGTGGCCCGGCGGCGGCGTTTTGCCGTACCGGTCCACGGCGGCCAGAAAATCCTCGTCCAGCGGGCCTTCGAACAGGACGTTGTCCACCTTGCGGAACATGCGGCTAAAGGAGGTTTCAAAGGAATAGCAAAAAAAATGAGCCGTGCCGCCGATCCAGGACAGCCTGCCGTTCTTCTTCACTTCCCAGAGCATGGCGAAGGGACGCTGGGAGGGCCGCGTCTCCTCCAGGGAAGGCGGCGGCGCGGCGGCCCGCAGCAGGGCCAGGGTCAGGGCGCGGGCCGTGTCCCCGCGCGCGCCTCGCGGCGTTTCCTCCCAGGCGGCCATGACGTAGGGCAGGTAGGGGCGGCCGCCCCATTTGCGCTTGAAGCGCAGAATGCCCTTGTTGACGCCCAGCCCCAGATGCACATAGCGTTTGCCCGCCTTGCGGGCGTTTTCCAGCATGGCGGCAAAGAGCAGGTCCGCAGCGTGGGGCGCGTAATGCGCGCGGGAATACGCGCCGAGCACGTAGGAAGTGAATTTTTCCGGTGCGTAATCCAGCAGCAGGCAGGCAGCCAGACGATCTTCCCGGTCCCAGGCATTGAGCAGGCGCAGATGACCGTCCGCCTCCGCCAGGGCTTCGGGCGTGCGGGCATACAGCTCCCGCACGTGCGGGGCCAGAGGACTGCCTTCCTTCCGGTCCGCTCGGCCCATGAATTCCGCCCACAACCGCCGGTGGTCCGGGGTGAATTCGCCGCTTTCCTCCACTCGCAGGGCCGTCGCCGCGCGGCGCAGCGGCCCGCGCAGCCGGGCCGGTGGCTCGGCCCCAGCCGGAAGCAGGTAAAAGCGGTCCCGGTCCACGATATGGGCATGCAGACGCGGCGGCAGGTCCGGCCCCACAGCCCAGCAGCTCGCGGATCCGCTTTTTTCCAGCGCTCCGGTGAGAGCCGCCTCAAAGGCCGCGTGGCTGTATTTGCCGCGCAGGGGGTAGGCCACGGCCATGAGCCAGTCCCCGTCGGCCAGGAAGAGATACGGCCCCACGCAGAAGGGCGCGCCTTGCGACATGGCCCGCATCAGCGGCAGAGAATGCTCCGGCACGCGGGCCAGTGCGTTGATCCGGGTGAGAAAGTCAGTTTCCATGCAAAGCTGCCCCGGCGTTACCTCTCCTCCAATAAATTTTTTCCCGGTAAGGGGAAAAATAGAACAAATTTTCCTGAAAGTGGGGGCAACCCGCGCAAAGCGTGGGTTGCCTAGTGGGCGGTGCCCCAGTCATGCCCAGTCCCCCAATCCACCACCAGCGGCACGGAAAGCGCCTCGCCGCCGGGGGTCACCGCGCCCATCAGGGCGGCCACCCGCGCGCCGGCCTCAGACCCAACGTCTTCCGGCGCTTCCAGCAAAAGTTCGTCGTGCACCTGCAACAGCAGGCGGGCGTCCATGCGCCGCAGTTCCTTGTCACGGGCCACAGCCAGCATGGCCAGCTTGATGATGTCCGCCGCCGAGCCCTGGATGACCGTGTTGATGGCCTGCCGCCGGGCCAGGGCGAAAGCCTGGCCGTTAGCCGAGAGGATGTCGGGCAACAGACGGCGGCGGCCGCCCAGGGTGGCCACGTAGCCCTGGCGCTTGGCCATGGCCTCCACCTCTTCATAAAAATTTTTAAGGCCCGTGAGCCGCTCGAAATAGCGGGCGATGAATTCCTTGGCCTCGGCGCTGCTGATCTTGAGCGCTTGGCCCAGCTTCTGCGCGCCCATGCCGTAGATCAGGCCGAAGTTGATAGTCTTGGCGTTGCGGCGCTGGTCCGGGCTGACCGCGTCGGTGGGCAGATCGTACACCAGGGCGGCGGTGCGGGCGTGAATGTCCTCGCCCCGGCGGAAGGCGTCCAGCAGAGCCGCATCCTGGGACATGTGGGCCAGCACGCGCAGCTCCACCTGGGAGTAGTCGGCGGAAACCAGAGTGCGGCCCGGCCCGGCGATGAAGCAGGCCCGCATGCGCCTGCCCAGCGGGCCACGCACCGGGATGTTCTGCAGATTGGGATTGCTGGAGGAGAGTCGCCCGGTGGCTGTGGCCTTCTGATTGAAGGTGGTGTGGATGCGGCCCTGTCCGTCCATCAGGCGCGGCAGCGGGTCCAGATAGGTGGAGCGCATTTTCTCCAGTTTGCGGAATTGCAATATGCTGTCCACCACGCTGTGGCGTCCGGCTAGCCTTTCCAGGGTCTGCTGGCTGGTGGAAGCCTGCCCACCCCTGGTCTTGCGCGGCGAGGGCAGATTCAGTGTGTTGAACAGCACATCTCCAAGCTGCTGGGCCGAGCGAATGTTGAAGGTCGTACCAGCCGCCGCGTACACCTCGACGGTGAGGCGGTCCAGCTCATGCTGCACGTCGGACAGAAAAGCCTGGAACGCGGCGGCGTCAATGGCCACGCCGCGCCCTTCCATCTCGGCCAGCGCCGGCGTGAGGGGCAGTTCCAGAGTGTTGTACAGGTCGCGCAGGCCGTCGCGGGCCAAGCGGTTTTCCAGCGCCTCGGCCATGTCCAGCGCCAGCCGGGCCGGACCGCCACCCTCCGGTTTCAGGGAGGCTCCCCAGCGCGCGGCCAGCCGGGGCCAGCCGTAGTCGCTTTCCTCGGGATTGAGCAGATAGGCGGCCAGGCCCAGATCGAAACAACGCGGCGGCGTTTCACCCAGAGGCAGATCGCGCCAGCAGGGTGCGGCTATGAGCAGGGCCTTGAGGTCGGCCACCACCAGCCGCCGGGCTGCCCGCAGCCAGGCGCAGAGAGCGTCCATGCGTCCGGTCCAGCAGTATTCCGCCACGTCTCCGTCCACGGCCAGATACGGCGGATGCTTGGGACCCTGCGGCCAGATCAGGGCCACCGGGCGGCCCACGCAGTCCGGCAGGGCGGCCGTGTCGGACAGTTCGAGCGCCAAGGGTTCCTCCACCCCTTCCAGCAGGCTCATCTGCGCGCCCACGCGAATCTGGGGACGCGACGCGCCGCCGGGCTGAGCGGACGCGGCTGAAGCCGTTTGTTCCCCGCTCTTCCGCGTGGCGGCCGCGTCGGCGGTCTCAGCCACAGACGCGACAGTGCCGATCTGTTCCACCGGAAGCGACGCGACCGTCTCATCCTCGCTCAAGCGGCGCAGCAGCGCGGCCATTTCCCGGCGCAGGGCGAAAAGTTCGAATTCCTCGGCCAGGGAGCGGCATTCGGGCACGTCCAGCGGCTGCACGGCCAGGTCGTCCAGATGCAGATCCGTGCAGACCTGGAGCGATAGGGTGGTCAGTTCGCGCCAGATGAACATGTCTTCCAGATGGCCGCGCATCTTGTCCTGAATTTTGGGCGGCAGCAGGGCGAAATGATCCCGGATGTCCTCCAGACTGGGGCAGATCTCGAAAATCTGGCGCGCGGTCTTGGGGCCGATGCCCGGCACGCCGGGGATATTGTCGCTGGCGTCGCCCACCAGGGCCTGCACGTCGGGCCACTGGGCCGGGCTGACCCCGCTTTCGGCCCGGAATTCGGCCTCGCTGAGCAGTTTTTCCTCGCGCGCCGCCGGATCCCACATATAAACGTTGGGACCCAGACACTGCTTCAGATCCTTGTCGCCGCTGACGATGACCACCGGATACTCGGCGGAAAAACGGGCCGCCAGGGAAGCTATGCAGTCGTCGGCCTCGCAGCCTTCGGAAATTTCCAGCTTGAGTCCCAGCGCCCGCACCATGCGCACGATGGGGTCGATCTGGCGGGCCAGATCCTCGGGCATGGCGTCACGGTTGGCCTTGTAGAGCGGAAAAATTTCGTGCCGGAAATTCTTGCCCTTGCCGTCCTTGACGAAAACGAAATACTTGGGCCGTTCCTCGCGCAGGATGCGCAAGAGCACGCGGGTCACCACCACTAGGGCGTTGGTGGGAAAACCGTCGGAGCGCTGCATGTTTTTATTGGCGAAAAATCCCCGGTAAATAAAGGCGGAACCGTCCATCAGAAAAATGGGAGCAGCGGCAAGGCCCAGGCGTTCTTTCAGTGACATGGCGGCAGTGGAGTTGAGGTTTGCGCGGCCCGGCTGGCGCCGCCGCTTGCGGAGAACAGATGCTGCGGGTATGATATAGGGATGGAAACAAGTCCGCAAGTAACAGCTTCGGCCAGGGGGCCGCTCTGGATCGTAAAGGTGGGCGGCCGCTGGAACATGGAAGAGCCCTGGCCCGAAGAGACCGACGCGGCCCTGACCGGCCTTGCGGACCAACGCGTGCGCGAACTGCGCCTGGAGGCTGCGGAGCTGGGCCAGTGGGACACCAGCCTGCTGGTCTTTCTGGTCCAGCTGGTCAAAGCCGCGCGCGCCCGCGAGCTCTCCGTGGAACTAGATTTGCCGAAAGGTCTGGAACACCTGCTGCGCATGGCCTTCACCGTGCCCGCCCAGGAAGGCGCGACCCGCAAAAAGGCCGATACATCCTTTTTATACCGAATGGGGGACAGCGTCCTCTCCCTGCCGCCCAAGGCGGCGGACTTTCTCAATTTCTGCGGCGAAATCACGCTCTCGCTCTGGCGGTTTTTTCTGGGCCGCGCCAAGATGCGCCCGCAGGATTTCGTGGCGGCCATGCACGAATGCGGCGTGCAGGCCCTGCCGATCATTTCCCTCACCAGTCTGCTCTTCGGCCTGATCCTGGCCTTTGTGGGCGCGGTACAGCTGACCCGGTTCGGCGCGCAGATCTATGTGGCGGGGCTGGTGGGCATCGGCATGCTGCGGGTCATGGGCGCGATCATGGCGGGTGTGGTCATGTCGGGCCGGGTGGGTGCGGCTTACGCGGCCCTCATCGGCACCATGCAGGTCAACGAGGAGGTGGACGCACTGTCCACCCTGGGCATTTCTCCTGCGGACTTTCTGGTGCTGCCGCGCGTGCTGGCGCTCACGGTCATGGTGCCCCTGCTGACCCTCTACGCCGATCTCATGGGCGTGCTGGGCGGCTATCTGGTGGGCGTTATGATGCTGGGTCTCAACCCCATGGAATATTTCAACGCCACCACCCAGATGGTGCCTTTCAGGCATGTGATCATCGGCATGGTCTACGGCACGGTGTTCGGGGTCATCATCGCCGTGGCGGGCTGCTATCAGGGCATGCGCTGCGGGCGCAGCGCCCGGGCCGTGGGCCAGGCCACTACCACGGCGGTGGTCCATTCCATTGTGGGCATCATCGTGGCCACGGCCGTCATCACCGTCATCTGCAACGTGCTGGGCGTCTGACATGACCAGGGAAACGGACGCGAAAAATACGCCAACGGCGGAACCCGCCGGAACGGATGGACACGAAATCCGGGTCAGCGTGCGTGACCTCCAGGCAGGCTACGGATCTTTTGCGCTCATGCGCGACGTGAATTTCGACGTGCGCGCCGGAGATGTCTTTTTCATCATGGGCGGTTCGGGCTGCGGCAAAAGCACCCTGCTGCGGGTACTCATGGGCCTCAAGCCCCCCCAGGACGGACAGGTGCTCTACGACGGCACGGACTTCTGGGGCTGCGGCGAGGACGCGCGCCGCCGGATCATGCGCCACGCGGGCGTGCTCTTCCAGGGCGGGGCGCTGTGGAGTTCCATGACCCTGGCCGAAAACGTGGGCCTGCCCCTCCAGCAGTACACGGACCTGGATGACGAGGAAGTCCGCGAGCAGGCATCGCTCAAGCTGGCCCTGGCCGGACTGGCCGGCTTTGAAGATTACTACCCTTCGGAGATCAGCGGCGGCATGCGCAAGCGCGCCGGTCTGGCCCGCGCCCTGGCCCTGGACCCCCGGATCCTCTTTCTGGATGAACCCTCCGCCGGCCTGGATCCGGTCAGCTCTCGCATGCTGGACGATCTGATTCTGGAACTGCGGGACACACTGGGCACCACTTTCGTCATTGTCTCCCACGAACTGTCCAGTATTTTTTCCATTGCCAGCAACAGCATCTTTCTGGACGCCAAAACCCGCTCAGTCACGGCCAGGGGCAATCCCAACGAACTGGTCCGCAACCCACATACCGAAAAACGCGCCCTGCTCTTCCTGACCAGAGGCGGCGGACGCGACGGGAAAGACCCCGCCAATGACGCCGGGACAGCCCTGCCGGACAAGGATATCCCAGCATGACATCACAAGCATACAAAACAACGGTGGGCGCTTTTGTGCTGGGCGGCATCGCCCTCTTCGCCCTGGGCGTGAGCCTGTTTGGGGGGGGACGCCTGTTCAGCAGCGACGTCGAATACGTGCTGTATTTCGACGGCTCGGTGAGCGGCCTTTCCATCGGCGCGCCCGTGGTCTTTCGCGGCGTGCCCATGGGCAGCGTCACCCAGATTAACCTGGTGGCCAATTCGCGCGACTCCAACGTGACCATCCCGGTGCTCATCCGCATTGACGAAAAAAGCTTCGTGCACTCCAGCGGCACAGGCGTTTCCGAATCCTTCCAGCAGGAGATCATCCGGCGCATGGTCCAGCGCGGCCTGCGGGCCCGTCTGCAGTTGCAGAGCCTGATCACCGGCCAGTACCGCGTGGAGCTGGATTTTTATCCGGACACCCCGGCCAATTTCCGCTCCTCCACGCCGGATCTGGAAATTCCCACCGTGCCCTCGCCCATTGACACGCTCCAGCGCACCCTGGCCAAACTGCCCTTGGAGCAGATGGTCCATTCGCTGGATTCCATTCTGGAGAGCCTGGCCCAGGCCTTGGCCGACGGCAAGCTCAAGGAGGGCATCGCCGCTTTTGCGGGCACCTTCGCCGAGGCACATCAGATACTCAAGGCCAGTTCCCTGCGCAACGCGGCGGACAGCGTTCTGCAGCAGATCGACGGCGCGGCCAGGGCCGTGCGCCAGGAGCTGCCCGGCGCGCTGGCGGCCTTCCGCGACGCCATGACCAATACGGCCCAGGCCGCCGAACAGTTGCGCAGGGCCACGGGATCGGCCGAGAACATGCTGGGGCGCGATTCACCGACCATGAACGACCTGCGCCGCCTGCTCAAGGAAGCCATCGCCGCGGCCCGTTCGCTGCGCGATCTCACGGATATGGTTGAACGCAACCCGGAAGCCCTGCTCAAGGGCAAAAAAGGAAAACGCTGATGTCACGCCGCCTTGTATTGCTGACCGCGCTGCTGACGCTGCTGACCGCCTGCGGCCGCAGCACGCCCACAAATTATTATCTGTTGGAAAGTTCATCGGAACCGGTGCATGCCGACGGCCTGCCCGCCAAAAGCCTACGCGTGGCCCAGGTTAATGTGCCGGAATATCTGGATCGCAACGGCATCGTCAGCCGCGCGAACGGCCGGACCCGCCTGATCATAGCCGAATTCCACGCCTGGTCCGAACCGCTGGGGCACGGCGTGCGCCGCGTCGTCCAGGAAACGCTGACCCCGCCGCTGATGGCCGGGGGCGTCAATGTGCTGCCCTCCGGCGACGAGAACGGCGGCGACTTCACGCTGCTGCTGGACGTGCAGCGTCTGGACGGCAATTTTGACGACAAGGCCGTGCTGGAGGCGCACTGGTCGCTGCGGAACAGGGACAACGCCATTCTGGGCCGGGGCATCTATGCCGCCGAGGAAATGGTGCGGGGCAAAACCTATGAAGTGCTGGTGGGCGCGGAAAGCCGTCTGGTACGCCGTATGGCGGAGTACCTGTCCGAAAAGCTGCCGCCGCTGATGGCCGGAAAAAAGTCGTGAGCCTCGCCCCTCCCCTCCATTCCGGCCGCGTGCTGATTGTGGACGATGCGCCGGAAAACCTGCGCATTCTGAGCGAAAGCCTGCGCGGGGACTATACCATCATGTTCGCCAAAAACGGCCGGGACGCCCTGCGCCTGGCCGCAGGCGACCCCACGCCGGACCTCATCCTGCTGGACGTGATCATGCCCGGCATGAACGGCTATGAGGTCTGCCGCCGGCTCAAGGGGTCGCAGCGCACCCGCGACATTCCGGTCATGTTCATCACGGCCCAGAACGAGGAGGTCGATGAGGCCGAAGGGCTTTCCCTGGGAGCGCAGGACTACATCAAAAAACCCTTTCAGGCCCCGCTGGTGCGCAGACGCGTGGCCAACCAGCTGGAATTCAAACGCCACCGCGACCACCTCAAAGAACTGGTGGACGAGCGCACCCGCCAGCTGGCCCTGACCCAGGAAGCCACCATTCACGCCATGGCCAAGCTGGCCGAATGGCGCGACCCGGAGACGGGGGCGCACATCAAGCGCACCCAGAATTACGTCCGGGCCCTGGCCGAATACATGGCTTCACTGCCCAAGTATGCGGAACAGCTCAACGCGGACGCCATCTACTGGCTGTACCTGTCCGCGCCCCTGCACGACGTGGGCAAGGTAGCCATTACCGACGCCGTGCTGCAGAAGCCGGGGCCGTTGACCGACGAGGAATACGAGGCCATGAAGGAACATACCGTGCGCGGGCGCGCGGTGCTGGCCTCGGCCGAGCAGGTGCTGGGCGGCAATTCCTTTTTGCGCGTCGCCAGCGACATCGCCCATTGCCACCACGAACGCTGGGACGGCATGGGTTATCCGCGCGGACTCAAGGGTGGGGAAATTCCCCTCTCGGCCCGGTTGATGAGCGTGGCCGATGTTTACGACGCCCTGCGCAGCCATCGCGTCTACAAGCCGCCCATGAGCCACGACATGGCCGCAAAAATCATCCTGGCCGGACGCGGCACGCAGTTCGACCCGGATGTGGTGGACGCTTTCGCGGCCATTCAGGACAGGTTCCGGGATATCGCGGAGCACTATTCCGATCAGGATGAAGGCGCCAGTCCGGCCGGAGCGTGTGCCCGATAAGCCCCCCGGCGGGACGGCCCGGCGGGGAAACAGTTACGGAAGCAAGACACGCCTTCTGGGCGGCTCCCCTACTGGTTGATCATCACCTTGGCCGGGCGCAGCAAGCGGTCGCCCAGCTTGTAGCCCAGCTGGAGCACGCGAGCCACCACGCCGGGAGCGAAATCCGGCCTGGCCTCAAAGCCTACGGCCTCGTGCACTTCCGGGCTGAATTCCTCGCCCTCCTCGCCCAGCGGCGCCAAGCCGTGTTTGGTCACGGCTTCCAGCAACAGCTTGCGGGTCATGAACACGCCCTGCAGCATGTCCTTGCAGGCATCGTGTTTGCTTCCGTATTGCAGGGCCAGATCCAGATTGTCCAGCGTGGGCAGCAGATCGCTGAGCACCTTTTCGGCGGCATAGCGCATCTGTTCCTGATGCTCGCGGTTGAGACGCTTTTTGAAATTGTCCATTTCCGCAGCCGAACGCAGGCGCAACTCTTCCACCTCGGCCCTGATGCGCGCCTCGACCTGCGACTGTTCCGCCGCAGCCCCCGCGTCTTCCGCCGCAGCCCCCGCGTCTTCCGCCGCAGCCCCCGCGTCTTCCGCCGCCGGCGCATCCTCGCCGCCCGGGCTCAGGCCCTCCTGATCCGGCCGGGCTTCGCCGTTTTCATCCTGCAATTCCTCGCCGGCCCGGGCCGCCCGCATATACGAACGCATCGTATGACGCCGCATGTTTCCTCCTAAAACGCGCCCCGACAACGTCATCACGAACGGATGCACACAGGGCGGTGTATATCTGTATCAAATAAGGTCACCGCGCCGGGCTGTCAAGATGCGGCCGCGCCGGTGAAGTTCATCGCCGCCGCGTGCCTCGACATTTTTGCGTCCCTCCTGTATCTTGGCACGATTGCTGAGAGGACTTGCTTATGACATGCCGTATTTTGACCCTGCAGAATGATCAGGAATGGCCCAGAGCCGCCCAATGGCTGAATGGCCGCAGCAACCTCGGCGACGGGGTTGAAAACGCGGTGCGGGACATGCTCGCTGCCGTGCGGGAGAAGGGCGACAATGCTCTCGTTGATTTCACCCGCCGTTTTGACTGCCCGGATTTCGTGCCTCCCCTGCGCGTGAGCGAACAGGAAATCGCCCGCGCCGCCGCCTCGGTTTCCGTGGAAAACCGGGAGCAGATCTGTGGAGCCGCAGCCAATATCCGCGCCTTCCACGAAGCCCAGCTGGAAAAATCCTGGTTTCTGACCCGCCCGGACGGCAGCATTCTGGGCCAGCGGGTTCTGCCTGTGGACGCTGTGGGCTTGTACGTGCCCGGCGGCCAGGGAGGCAACACGCCTCTGGTTTCCAGCCTGCTGATGAACGCCATCCCCGCCCAGGTGGCGGGCGTGCCGCGCCTAGCGGTCTGCACCCCGCCCCGCAAGGACGGCAGCGTCAATCCGCATATTCTGGCCGCCGCCCATCTGCTGGACATCGACGAAATCTACCGGGTGGGCGGAGCCTGGAGCATCGCGGCCCTGGCCTACGGCACGCCGAGCCTGCCGTCCGTGGACGTCATCGCCGGGCCGGGCAATATTTATGTCACCACGGCCAAGCGCCTGGTTCAGGGCACGGTGGGCATCGACATGATCGCCGGGCCCAGCGAGGTCCTGGTGCTGGCCGATTCGTCGGCCAATCCCTCCTGGATCGCGGCTGACATGCTTTCCCAGGCCGAGCACGACCCCCTGGCCTCAGCCATCTGCATTACGGACGACCCCCGCCTGGCCGAAAGCATCCAGCAGGAGCTGGACAGCCAGTGCGCGAGTCTGCCCAGGGCGCAGACCGCCGGGCGCTCGCTGCTGGACTGGGGGGCCATCGTGGTGGCGCCCAACCTCGGCGTGGCTGTGGCCGTGGCCAACCGTGTGGCCCCGGAACATCTGGAAATCTGCACCCGCGACCCTTGGGCCGTGTTGCCGCACATCCGCCACGCCGGCGCGGTCTTCATGGGCCAGCACAGCCCCGAGGCGGTGGGCGACTATTACGCCGGACCCAACCACGTGCTGCCCACCCTGGGCACGGCGCGTTTTTCCTCGGCCCTTTCCGTGCAGACCTTCTGCAAGAAAACCAGCATCGTGGCCGCGTCCTCGGCCTTTCTACTGCAAAACGCCCCGGCCATCGCCGCGCTGGCCCGTCTGGAAGGACTAGAAGCCCACGCACGCTCGGTGGAAGCCCGCCGGCACAAATAGCGCACAAACAGGAGCCGCCATGAAAGTCGTCGTCGAAACGGACATCACCGCCTACCCCCTGCTTTCGCGCGGCAAAGTGCGCGACATCTACGATGTGGACGAAAAAATCCTGCTTATCGTCACCACGGACCGCATGTCGGCCTTTGACGTGATCATGAGCGAACCCATCCCCTACAAGGGCGTGATCCTGAACAAGATCACCCTGTTCTGGATGGAAAAATTCAGGGACATCATTCCCAACCATCTGCTGGAAAGTGACGTGAACCGCTTCCCCGCCGCCCTGAATCCCTGGAAGGACGAACTGGAAGGACGCGCCGTGCTGGCGCGCAAGGCCAAGCCTCTGCCGGTGGAATGCATCGTGCGCGGCTATATCACGGGTTCCGGATGGAAGGACTATCAGGCCACCGGCCAAGTCTGCGGCTACACCCTGCCCAAGGGGCTGCGCGAATCGGACAGACTGAAACCCGCCCTGTTCACGCCCTCCACCAAGGCGGAACTGGGCCAGCACGATGAAAACATCAGCGTGGCCGAGGCCGCCCGCCTGCTGGGCGAAGACACGGCCCGTCTGGCGGAAAAGACCTCCCTGGCCATTTACGAGGCCGGGCGCGACTTTGCCGCCGGACGCGGTATCATCGTGGCGGACACCAAGTTTGAATTCGGCTTTATCGACGGCCGTCTGCACCTCATCGACGAAGTGCTTACGCCCGATTCCTCACGATTCTGGCCCGCAGCCCAGTACAAGGCCGGGCAGGGCCAGTCCAGTTTCGACAAGCAGTATCTGCGCGACTGGCTCAAGAAGCAGCCCTGGAACATGCAGCCGCCCCCGCCGCATCTGCCCGAGGAGGTCATCCGGGCCACAGCGGACCGCTACAAGGAAGCCTACGAAATTCTGACCCGGGAAATATAACGGGCATACGCACTGTTGCACAAACACCAACCGGAGGCCGGCGTGCCGGCTTGCTTTCAAGGAGAAGCCATGCTGCTGCAAGGTAAAAAAGCCCTGATCATGGGGATCGCCAACAATAAAAGCATTGCCTACGGCATAGCCTCATGCCTCAAAGCCCAAGGGGCCCGACTGGCCTTCAACTACGTAGGCGACGCCATCAAAAGGCGTGTGGAGCCCCTGAGCGAGGAACTCGGCGGGGAGTTCATCTTCCAGTGTGACGTCTGCGACGACGCCCAGATTCAGGCCGCCGCCGACTTGGTCAAGAAAGAATGGGGCGATCTGGATATTCTCGTGCATTCCGTGGCCTTCGCCAACCGCGAGGATCTGGCGGGCCGCTTCGTGGACACCTCTCGCGACGGCTTCAAGCTGGCCCTGGAGGTTTCCGCCTACTCGCTCACCGGGCTCTGCCGGGCCTTCGAGCCCCTGCTCCACGACGGCAGCTCGGTGATCACCATGACCTACCACGGATCCACCAAAATCATTCCCGGCTACAACGTCATGGGGGTGGCCAAGGCCGCCCTGGAAGCCTCGGTGCGTTACCTGGCCTATGACCTGGGTCCCAGAGGCGTACGCGTCAACGCCCTCAGCGCCGGGCCCATCAGGACCCTGGCCGCCTCGGCGGTGTCCGGCCTCAAGGACATTTTCAACCATGTGGAGGCCCATGCCCCCCTGCGCCGCAACGTCAGCACTACGGATGTGGGCGGCGCGGCAGCCTTTCTGGCTTCGGAGCTCTCCCACGCTATCACAGGTGAAGTGATCTATGTGGACAGCGGCTTCAGCCAGATCGGCATCTCGGCCTGACGGCGCCGCCATGGACTATCTGCCCCTCAACGCTCTGGGCATTACCCTGCTGGCCGCCTTCGGCCTCTGGACCTTTCAGCGCGGAGCGCGGAACGGCAAAAAACGCCCGCCGCGCTCCGGAGGGGACAGGGATACGAAAGGCAAATCTTGAACCGGCTGGCGGCGCGGGAAAAAACATGTCCTGGAGCATTCTGGCAATTGCTATTGTTCTGGCTCTTGGCCTGTCTCTTCAAAAAAGGCCGCGAAAGCAACCCGTTCGCCAATCACATGAGCGCCGCATATTGAGTACCTCCGGTGGAGGGAAAAAAGCGATATGCCCACCGGCGGCAAGCCACCGGGCAATTTATGGTGACACGGGCCACCTTTTTGCTTGCGGATGACACGGTTTTAGCATATACAGGTTGGGCTTTATGGACCAGCGTCAACGCTGGTTCATTTATGGAGAGGTGTCCGAGCTGGTCTAAGGAGCACGATTGGAAATCGTGTGTGCGTTAACAGCGCACCGGGAGTTCGAATCTCCCCCTCTCCGCCAGATTTCAATCCATTTTGATTCGATACAGTCCAAAAAGTCTTTTTTGGCAAGGGAGTTGGTGAAATAGACTGTCCGACCAAGTGGATTAAACGGGGTCTACACCAAAAAGAGGGGCGGAAGCCCAGAGAACCCTTTCCGAGCGAATTCATATTTCCTGCCCGCAAAGGACGCGTACGCGCAACCTGTAGTTTTCGAAATTCCTGAATCCATAAGCCCGGCGTTGAATCAGCCTCATTTTCCGGTGAAACCCTTCAGGGATGCCGTTGTTGCGTGCAAAACGAAACATCCTCGCCACCTCTTCCTGCCAGGAGGCCAGTGTTTTGCCAAGAGTTTTCAGGGCTTGAAAAGGGCTTTGGCGAAGCTGCCCGATGCGTTCGAGCAATGCGTGGACATGCATTTTACATTGGCGACGACTTTGTCGTTTGAGGCGCAACAATTCATTCAGCTCATGGCAGAACTCGCAAACCGCCTGCAAGGCGGGCTGCGTTTCAAAATACTGTCGGAGCTTTTTGCGTTGTTCAGGGCGGAGACGATCTCGCCGAGTTATCAGCAAGGCATGAGCCCTCCTCGGCCATAGGAGACATGTTCTTCATCCAGCAGCTTGCATGTTTTCATCATGTGGTGCTGGACCAGACGAATCACATGAAAGCGGTCACAGACAATGATTGCGTTGGGAAACCACTGCCTGACAGGGCTGCGATTGCGGAATTCATGTCATCAATGCAGACAACACGCACCCGCTCCCGACCCTGTAAAGAACTCAAAAACGCATGCAGCCGGGAGCTGTCTTTACCCAGGGCAACGTCCACAACCTTACGCTTTTGCAAGTCACAGAACGTGGTCACAAAGCCATGCTTGCGGGTAAAGCGGTGCTCGTCAATTCCCAAGATGCGAGGACATCGGCGCGTCTGGCAATGACCGATTTTGTGAATAATCATCTGGTGATGGTAGCGCTCCACAGTCGCAACACCGATTCCGTGTTCCCAGGCAATGTCGGCGTTGGAATATCCCTTGTTATAGGCTGAAAAAACAGATTTTTTCAGCAACTCTGCAGCACGGCTCCATCGCTTGACGCCAGGTAGCCGGGTGTTGAAATATCTGCGGCAGCCCTGGCAAACATACTTGTGGCAGCAAACTCTCAACATCGAGGGGCGGTCATGGAGACGGATATTCCGTATCTCGCGCCAAAAACTATCTTTTATGCGCACATGGCACTCCACACACTGCGGACAGGAGGGCTTGCCTGTCCAGGCCACCTCCAAAATCAGCGGCATCTTGGAGACTATTTTTTTGATTACATATTCCGGCAAACCAATTACAATGCTTTCCACAGGGCAATCTCCCTTCTTTGCTCGGAAAATCGATTCCCTGTAGGCATATCAGCTTAACCGCAGATATGCCTTCTTTTCTTGCTTGCCCCCTTTTGGAAGGAGACCCGAATACACGGCATTCCATGAACCATACTCTTCCGGCAAGGCCCTCCAGGGAGCCCCGGTGCGCGGCAACCGGATGATTGCATTTGTGAATGTCCGTTTATCCCTGGTCGGACGACCACCCCTGGGCGAACCCTCAAGCGGCAGAAAAGGCTCAAGCCGTTGCCAGGTCTCAACGGAAATGTCGGTATGGCACATGTCCAAAAGCTACACGAACCAGGCCTGATTATAAGGTTTGCAAACACACCCTAGTCATGACCCAAAATAAAA
>APFI01000345.1 GCA_000403945.1 Desulfovibrio sp. Dsv1 | reverse complement strand
CATATCAGCTTAACCGCAGATATGCCTTCTTTTCTTGCTTGCCCCCTTTTGGAAGGAGACCCAGCTTTTTACGAGCGGCCTCCATCTGTTCCATTATATAGCGTCGAGCTGTTGCCATAAGCATCACCTTTCTTGTCAAGAATTCCTTCTCCTTTCCCCATACCACGGTAAAAACTTTACTGACAATTTTTATTACCGGATGAATATATACTTCACTTGATAGATATGAACTATATCCCACAAATAAATACAATAGAATTTTCACTCTATCCGATTTTAAATTTATATTTCAATATGAATGTATTGTTCAATAGAAAACAATACAGTCTTTTTATCTTTTTCACTGGCCTTCAAGCGCATTTTTCATCTATACTTGCGCCAAAATAGGAAACATGGCACAGCTGATGCGCCAGCCAACGCGTGAAGGTGTTGTTCCAGAGGCTGACGAGAGTTCTTCCTTACAGGATGGTAGCTGTCTGACAACAGCTCCTATCCTGCCAAAGGCTTTGCTTCTGGACTCCAAGAGAGCGTTCGGCGCTTTGCTTCTCACGCTCCCAAAAAGGCAGGAATGGCAGATGGAAAAGCGGAAGGCGGCAAGCAGATTTCAGAGGCGACGGACGCTCCGGCTTACCGCCGAGGAAGACAAGAGACTGACCCGGCAGGCCGTCACCGCCGGAATCTCCGTTTCCGAATACATGCGGATCTTTTTCGGCAGCAGGCCCATCATCGCCAGAACGGACGACCAGACCATCCGGGAATTGCGGCGGCTTGGGGACTGCTCAAGCATCATTTTGCTGTGGTGAAGCAGACGGGAAACGCGGCCACCTTCGCGGAACTGGACGCGACATTGCGGCAAATCCGGGTGGTCATCGAAGCCCTGAGCGAAATGCGATGATCATCAAAAAGTTCAAGCGTACCAGCTTCAAAAAATCCAAGGCCACCATGATCGGCGGTCTGATGGACTACATCCTTGCTTCGCATGATGACGAAGGAAGGGACAAACTTGCTTTCACCGAAGCAGAAATTTCCTGACAACGACGGTCGCCGCCCAGAAAAGGGAGATGATTTCTCTGGCCGAGGAGTCCATTCAGAGCCGGATGCCAGTCACGCACTGGATTCTCTCATGGCAGGAAAGCGAGCAGCCTACCCGCGAACAGGCGGACGAGGCGGTCAGGCTTTTTCTCCGGGGAATGGGCTTGGCCGAGCATCAGACGCTCTATGCCCTGCACAAAAACACGGGTAACTATCACATGCACATTGTTGTAAATCGGACACATCCTTACACGCAGAAAGTCATCCAGCCGCACAGAGGTTTCGATATCAAAGCAGCGCACAAGATTGTTGCCGAAATCGAACACAAACAGGGATGGGCATCGCAGATGAATGCCCGCTATCGCGTCAATGAACAGGGATATGTGGTCAAAAATCTCCAGCGGCAGGAACAGGTAAAACCCAAGCCCAAGGCCGAGGACTTTGAAAGCGCCACAGGCGAAAAGTCCGCACAACGCATTGCCCGGGAACGCGGCCATGCCGTCATCCAGAACGCCTCCTGCTGGGAGGAGCTTCATGCCGGACTGGATGCCGTTGGTTTGCGCTTCGTGCGCAAAGGTTCCGGCGCTGTCATTTTCGTAGGGAACACGGCGATCAAGGCATCCAGCGTGGACAGGAATTTCAGCATGTCCAGGCTGTGCAAGCGGCTCGGCGAGTTCAAGCCCGGCTTCTACTCCCAGCGGACATTCAAGAACCCTGCTCCGAAGCCGGTCAGTCACGTTTGCCGGGAGGAATGGCAGGAGTATCAGAAGGAGCGGCAAAGGTTGATCGAAGAAAGATGCCTCTCCAAGGTGAAACAGGAGGAAGAATGGGAAGAGCTGGAATGGCGGCAAAAAGAGCGCCGTGAGGCGGCTACAGTCCGTCTTGCCGCGCACGGACTTTCCGTGCTGAACATTGTTGCCCGACATTCCCTGAAAGAACAGGAGCGGCAGGAGAAAACGGCGTTGCGGGACAGACAGTCTCAAGCAGAAAAACCGGAGCGGCCTCCTCACTTCAAGCACTGGCTCGGCAAGCGCAGTCCGCATCTTGGCAATCTCTGGCGTTTTCGGAGAAGGATCGCCCCCGGCGTGGAGGTCAGGAAACGCGAATTCCCCAGGGTCGGCACACTAACTTCCCCGTATGCCGCCTACCGGAAAATGGTCAAAAAGCGTTTCCCCGAAAAAATGGATGAATCACGGATGGATGCTGCCATTGCCTTGTATATGCGTTGTGCCGGATACACTGTGCAGGAAGTTGTCAACGAATTGTACAGCCCCCCGCCCGCCCCCACGGACAGAACAAGGATGAACGGATAGACTATAGCCGCAGGATGGGCTGGTACGCCTTCGGCACGGCGGGAGATACTGATATTGGCAGTATCAATCCCTCAATGGTCATGCCGACAGCTCGGCTTGTTAGCCGAATGCGCTGAAATAGCGTCTCTGCTTCAGGAGAGTAACTATCGCAGTTTGAAATCAAAGGGGAGCAAAACGACTGTGCGCACAGCACGCCCATCTTTTCTGCCGGGAGAAAAATGCATCTTGCGGGCAGCCTCCAAGGCGGCGGCCTCAAAATAGCCGGGAGGGGCAGCAGCATGTATGGCACATTGTGTGGGCAGTCCTTTACTGTCCACTATCAGGCGTACCAAAACTCGGCCTTCAGTTCTCTTTTTTCTCGCCTCTGGCGGATACTCGGGACGCACATGTCTGAGCAGCGTGGGGGGACGATCCAGTTCGCCGGGAGCGAAAACATCCCCATACCCCATATCACCCACTGCTGTTCCTTCGCTATTGCTTCGTGATAACCCTTGTCTTGTTATCTGTGTGGATGAAGTGCCGGTGGAGATAACGCCAGTCTTGGGCATACTGGCGACAGAAGCTTTCTGGTTTTGTCGTCGTTCACGAGTTTGCTTTTGAAAATTTTGACTCTGGCGTGCAGGGGGAGGCTGGATTGCTGGCACAGACTTACGCTCCGCTTTTGCTTGCTGAGGTTCTGGAGATATTGCCCCTTGCAGCGCTGAAGGCGTGACGTGGCTGCTGTTGCCGGAGGCGCTGACAAGCGTAAGTTTGTAGACCGGACTCCCATCTCCCGTTGAGGCAACATCGCCATGCAGGAGGCAAAAGGCCAGCAAACCGCCGTGCAGAACAAATGAAATCAGCAGACCACGCCGCCAATGGGCGAAAGCGGCGGAAGGCTTTGCCTCTGTCAGGTGAAAAACATCAACTTGCTGCTGTGCACGGGGTGGCGGAGCCTCATGCCCCGCCCAAAGCGCGGGCAACGCAACGGCGGCACGCTTCATGCCGCCCTGTCGCGCTTTTTGGGAGAGAAAAGCATGGCCGCCATCAAGCTTACCACAGCTACCAGCACGATGGACGCTCCCGGCGGCACGGAAAAGTGAAATGACAGCCATAGCCCGAATGCTGAAGCCGCCGCGCCCAATACAGCCGATAGCCAGAACATGTGCCGCAGGCTGTATGTCAGTTGCAGGGATGTAGCGGCTGGAGTGACAATAAGTGAGAAAATAAGAAAACCGCCAATGGCTTTGAGGGAGGAAACAACCACAAGCCCCATGAGGATGAGACAGGTGTAATGTATTCCGCGAACGGGAATGCCTGAAGCGAGAGCGGACTGCTTTTGTCCGATGATGGCCTGTATTTCTTTGAAAAACAAAAAAATAAAGGAAAAGAGCAGGATGGCAGTTCCTGCCATAATGTACAGATCAAGCCTGGTAACAGTCAGCAGGCTGCCCCAGATAAGGTTGAGGCCATCTGCACGAGCGCCGGGCAAAAGCCCCAGCGCCAGCATGGCTAGACTCATGACTACGGAAAAAATGACTCCCATAGCTGTATCAAGGCTGAAGCCCGGACGTTCAGCCAGCGGCCCCACGGCGGCAGCCGCCCCCAGACTGGCCGCCACGCCGCCCGCCAACGGAGGCCAGCCGAACACAAGGGCCAGCAAGGCTCCGGCAAAGGCCGCGTGCGAGATGCACATGCCCACAAGGCTCATACGCCACAATACGACGAAAACACCCATAACACCGCACACGCTGCCACCCAGCAGCGCCATGAGCAGCCCCCGTTGCAGAAATTCGTATTGCAGGAAACCATCCATACCGCTTGCGACCTATTCAGAAGAGCGCCGCCTTATGCCCACTGTAATCCACTATGAGAATAGGCACTCCATAGAGTTGTTCCAGCAAATCCGCCCGCATAGCTGCTACGGCATCTCCCTGCCAGAACATGTTTCCTTCACGCAGCATGGCAACCTTTTCAGCCAGGTGAAAAACCGCATTGAGATCATGGGTCACCATCAGAATAGTCAGCCTGCGGTCATGGCGCAACGTGGCAATGGAGTCAAGAATATCGCGTTGTGCCTGCCAATCCAGCGCAGCGGTGGGTTCATCCAGCAAGAGCAGTTCCGGTTCCTGCGCAAGGGCGCGGGCCAGGGCCACCCGCTGGCGCTGCCCGCCGGAAAGCTGGCCCAAAGGCCGCCCCGCCAGTTCCGCAAGCCCCACAGTCTCCAGCGCGGCCAAAGCCAAAGAGCGTTCACGCTTGCCCGGCCTGCGGAAGAGACCAAGACGAGCATAGGTTCCCCCCAGTACGGACTCGAACACCGAAAGCGGCATTTTGGGGTCAATATCCGCCACCTGAAAAACCTGGGCAACTTTCAGGCGCACCTGCTGGACATTACGCGGCGTGACACACTGCCCCGCATATGCCACACGCCCTTTCTGACAGGGCGTGAGGCCATTGAACAGGCCCAGCAAGGTGGATTTTCCCGCACCGTTGGGGCCAATGAGCGACCAGAACTCCCCGGATCGGATGCTCAGGCTGACATTGCGCAGGATATGACGTTGTCCATACTTGACCATCACATTCTGCAACTCAGCCAGCACAGACGCGTCAGAGGCAAGCGAGGGCTTGCACATTGGCGTGCAGCAGGCTGAAGTAATCCGGCACATCCTGACCGGAACCGGGAAAGTTGGACAAAACCAGATGCGGCACCTTCAGTTCCAGCGCCAGCGTCAGCCCGGCATCGCCGCCGCTTTGCTTGTTGTCGATGACGCCGTAAACCTCTTTGCCGCGTACGGCCTGCAACACCTGGGCCAGCGCCCCGGCGCTGGCATCTTCAGTCCGGCCATACGTTTGGAGTACATCCAGTCCGGCCCAGGCAAGAAACTCCGCCTGCATGGCCGCCGCCAGCACGGGCTTGCCGCGTACAGGCGCGAGCATAGCCAGGCATTCCGTGCCCAAGCTGTCTACCCGCGCAAGACGCCTTTGCAAGCGTGCCCCAAACCCGGCGGCCTCATGTGGCGCCGCCTTCGCCAAAGCCGCCGCCACATGGCGCGAAGCATCTTTCTGATTGCCAGGGATAAGCCAACTGCCACGCGTAGGCACAAACACCACGCGCAAGTCTTTGTTCTTCACTGCTTCCAGCATGGTCTTCACCTGCGGCATATCGCGCTGGAAGGCATGGAGCAACAGGATGTCGGCCCCAGCGGCAAAAACAAAGTCGCTGGTTTTGACGTTTTCATGGCCCGGACAGTTGGAACCTTGCACCAAGGTGAGTATTTCAGCCGTATTGCCGCTGAGGTCGCGCGCTATATCCTCAATGAGCGACGTACCGGCAATGATTTTCAGTGGTTTTTCAGCAGCGGCGTTGCCGCTCCAGCAAGCCGCCAGCAGCAGAAGCGCACACAGCAAAAAATTTTTGAAGTGCATAGCTAATTTTCCTTATGAGCGCAAAAGTAATAGTGTTCCGCACTTTCATCGCATTCAATATGGTCAAAACCCGCCTGGACAAACATGTTCCTCATGCCATTGGTGCAGGGCATGTGATCACCGCGCACGGCATCATGGCGATCATGTATGGCATTGAGTTTTTCCCGCCCTTCCAGGTGAATGACATACGCCCGGCCACCGGGCTTGAGTACGCGGTGGAACTCACGGGCGGCGACTTTCTTGTCTTCAATATGCGGAAAAGCTGAAAAACAGATGAGCACATCTACAAAGCCGTCCAGCAGCGGGATGCACTCGGCGCGGGCCAGCAAGGGCCAGGCAAAGGGATAACGCTGCGCCGCGCCCTCCAGCATGGCCGATGAGAAATCCAGCGCCGCAAGGCGGCCTGCCGTACCCACGCGATGGCGCAAATACGGCTGCAAGACGCCACACCCGCAACCAACGTCCAGTACGGTCATGCCCTCGCTCAGATTGATCCTCTCCAGCATGGCTTCCAGGCGCAGCCGCAGCTGCGGCGGGTAGTTGCGCTCTTCCCAGCCCTGAGCATGTACATCAAAAAAATCACGGCGCGCCGCATCCTGTGGGCTCATTTTCAGCATAGTGCATCCTTGCGCTTGGGCCCCGCAGTCCGGGGCGGAACTGCGGGGCCATATGGCGTGGGTCTGCGCCATTCAGAGCCTGCCGGGCCAATCCTGACAGACTCTAAAACTTAAGCTCAAAACCGGCCATGAAGGAGGTTCCGGGCATGTAATAGAGTTTATGGTCATTGCCCTGCCTTTCCATAGCATAGCCATACTGACAGTTGAGCAAATTGTTGACGGTCACGAAAACCCGCCCTTCTTCCAGATGCAGGTCGTCATAGCTGAAGAAGTAATCCAGCCGCAGGTTGACCACATTGATGTCCGGCAGTCTGTCATTGTCCGTAAGTTCGCTGAAATTGCTGGCAGGCGCATTGGGGCTAGATGTACGGCCCGTTGTGCCGGCATACACGCCCTGCAGGTGCTGATAATCGCCGCTCAGCAGGAAGTCTTCCAAAAAGCGCCACTTGAAGCCCGCCTGCAAGGCAAAGCTGGGCGTATAGGGCATCTTGTGCTGGGTAAGGCCGTCATCTCCTTTGGCTGTGGCCCAGAGCCAGGTGGCCCCGGCAAAAAGCTCCAGGTCTTCCAGGGGCGTCAGGCTGCCCGCCAGCTCCAGACCGTCAATTTTGTATTCAGCTGTGAAGGAGGTGAAGAAGTCAGCATAGCTGGCGGGAGAGAGATTGCCAAACATATAAGCCCGCAACCTGTCCCGACCGTCATCATGAAAATAGGTGGCGCTGAGGCTGAACCAGTCCGGCTGCACATGGCTCAGACTAATTTCGTAATGATCCACCACTTCAGGCTTGATGTCCTTGGTATCCAGCCAGCCCGGCAAGTCCTTGTTGGGCAAAAAGTTCTGCAACACCACAGGGCTGGGGTAGTTGACGCCGCAGGCGTAGGAGAAGCTGAGGTTGGTCTTGTCATAGCCCACCACCAGACCGGCCTGGGGCGAGGCGTAGTCCTGAAAAAGATCACTGGCGTAGTAGCGGATGCCCGCCGAAGGGGTGATATGAAAACCGTCTTCCGCTCCGAAAGTCTGGCTGACAGCCAGATAGGGAGACATCAGGGTTTGCACGGGAAAGTCCCAGGATGTTTCCCTCCCGGTAGTGTGAATTTTTTGATGGTTGTGCAAATCGCTCACGTCCAGATCACACCCCAGGACGATTTCGCTGCCCTGCCAGAGATTGAGGGTTTCCCGCCCGCGCAGGCCATAAAGCACATTGGTCTGGCGAGATCTGGCAGCCCCGCTATTCTCTCCCCGCAGAGTAAACAGGGTATCGTTATAGTAGCCTTTTAGATATCCCTTTGCCACGCCATAATCGTTGTTCAGGGTCAGGGTCACAAAGCTGGTGTTGGTATCAAAGCTTTCGATATGTTGCCAATACTTGCTGTCATCATAGGGATTGGTGGGTGACTGGGTTTTGGCCTCCACCTTGTTGGCCAGCAAACGCAGATTCCAGTTGTCGTTGAAAGTGAAACCCAGATTGGCGTAGTAGCTGGCCTGATGGGCGGCAGTATGCTCCTCATGGCCCACAGTGCTTATCCAGCTCTGGGCTGCATAAATATCCACATTGTCTTTTTTGGCTCCCAAGCCCACATTTTCGGCAAAGGTGCCAAAGCTGCCGCCCTCAAAACCCACGCGAAATTCATAACCTTCTTCGGTCATGTACTTGGGGATGAAGTTGACCATGCCGTAGCCGCTGCCAAAACGTGAGGGTTGGGGAGATTTACACACCTCCATGCCGCCCAGGGCATAGACGGGCACACCGTCCGCCAGCGCCTGCCCATACAGCACGCCGCTGCGCGGCACATCATCAAAAAGGATATGCAAATCCGGGCCGGGATGGCTGGCCCCGCGCCCGCGTATATAAAAACTATGGCTGGTCTGGCCGCCAATGACGTTCTTTTTTTGAAACATGACGCCGGGCACATTGCGCAGAGCATCATAAAAATCCAGCGAACCTTGCAGCTTTATCTGCTCTTCGGTTACGGCATTGTACTGTGTGCCGAAGCGGGTCAACACCGGGGTTGTGGGGGCCTGATTCGCTACGCCGTATACGGTGACCGGCGGCAAGGTATACGCGGTGAGGCTGCCCTCAGTCAGATTGACCTGCCCCCCCTGTGCTACAGGGGCGGCAGCGCTGGCCAGCCCTGCCGCCAGCGCTAGAACAGTGGCCAGTGTTGCCCCCCAAAGCAAACTTTTGCCCATAAACTCCTCCTGTCTATGCCCCGACCCAGACAGCACGCTTACATTCTTTGGTAACATGAAAATAAAAAACGTGTTATTATACGGGGAAACTATGTTACTAAAAATAAAAACGTGCTACTGCCTGATACACTTGGCGCGCCTTTCCGTCAAGTGCTCGCCGCATACGAGCAGTTCGAAAGGCGAGAAACATTTCTGATTGACCAGCAAGAGCCGATAGAGGCCAAGAGCATCGCAAATATTCAGGGGTATCAATGGGGGAATTATATAATAAATTTATTATATTTCACTATGATATATGATTGATTTTCATTTTTCCCCCTCTCCGCGCTGGTACGGGCCTGGCCGTGCGCCGGATACTCCACGGCACATTGCACAACAGCTTCTTCCGTGGCCTCGTCCACACGGTTCCTGAAATTCGGCTTGCGGCGACTGACATCGAAAAGCGCTTCGATGCCGCCCGCATCTTGCGCCGCCTGATATCGGTAGAACGTGTCGCGAGACACGCCCATTACACGGCAGGCTTTAGAAATATTACCCAGCCCGGCGGCCAGGTTGAGCAATCCGGCCTTGTGCCTGATGATGTTTTGGTTGAAACTTTCCATGAGGAACTCCGTTGGGCATGGCGCCCGGTTTGATGGGTTGTCTTCACTTCCATCAAAACGGAGTTCCCCCTGCCGTGCAAGGGGCGACTGTCAGCTCAAGTCGAGACTAGAAGTCATTTCATAATCCTAGAAAAAGTCATGAAAATCGTGTAATCAAATTTCATGAGCAAATACCAAAGACTAGGTGTTTAGTCCCACAGTGAAATGGTTTGGATCGACATGGAATCTTTCGGGCTCGATAG
>APFI01000344.1 GCA_000403945.1 Desulfovibrio sp. Dsv1 | reverse complement strand
CAGCGCTAGGGTCAAAACGGTAAACAGTGAAAGGGCAAGGAGCGGACGGGCTTTTTTCATCACCCATCTTTCGGGCATCGCCAATCTCACGGCCCGCTACGTGCGGGAACTGGAAGGCACGGGCGTGCGCCTGCTGGACACGCGCAAAACCACGCCCGGCCTCCGCTGGCCCGAGAAATACGCCGTGCAGGCGGGCGGCGGAACGAACCACCGCAAGAATCTTGCGGAAATGCTCATGCTCAAGGACAACCACATAGACGCGGCCGGATCCATCACCGTCGCCGTGGCCGCCCTGCGCGCCCGCTACCGGCCCTGCCCGCCCGTGGAGGTGGAGTGCCGCACCCTGGAGCATGTGCGCGAAGCCGTGGCGGCCAAGGCCGAACGGATTATGATGGACAATATGGAAGGCCAGTTGCTGAGCCGGGCGCTGACTCTGGTGCCGCCGGACATCGAAGCCGAAGTCAGCGGCGGCGTACGTCTGGAGACCATCCGGGGCATAGCCCTCACTGGCCCGCGCCGTCCGGATTTCATTTCCGTGGGCCGCCTGACCCACTCGGCCGTGGCCTCGGATTTCAGCATGACCCTGATTCCCACCTGAACGGCGAAACCGGTCCAGAACCGGCGGCGCGGCCGCCTTCATTTTGCCACATACATACGGATCAACGCATGAACGAGATCACCGCCGCCGTGAAGGCGTTAAAAAAACAACTGGGCGAGCGGGTCCGCATTATGGGACATCATTACCAGAGCGACGCGGTGGTGGCCCACTGCGACATCACCGGCGACTCGCTGGAACTGGCCCGCCGCGCGTCCGACATGGATGCGGAGCACATTGTCTTCTGCGGCGTCTTTTTCATGGGCGAATCGGCGGCCCTGCTGGCCAAACCGGGGCAGGCCGTGCATCTGCCCGCTCCTGACGCCAATTGCATGATGTCCCTGATGACCCCGGCGGGCCTGGCCCGACGCATGCTGGAGCAACTGACCGCCACGGGCCGCCGCGTCGTGCCCCTAGCCTACGTCAACACCACACTGGCCCTCAAGGCCGTGGTGGGCGAATACGGCGGCGCGGTCTGCACCTCGGCCAATGCCGAAACCATGCTGCGCTGGGCCTTGGACCAGGGCGACGGCGTGCTATTTCTGCCGGACAAGCATCTGGGCCGCAACACGGCAAAAAAACTGGGCCTCGCGCCAGACGAGCAACATATTCTGCGCCTCAACGGCCACGGTCTCATTGAGGCCGGTTGCCAGCCCCTCGACCGCCCGTTGCTGCTCTGGCCCGGCTGCTGCACCATTCACGCACGGCTCAGACCCGAGCAGGCCGAAGTCGCGCGCGCGGCCCATCCGGGCTGCCGTTTGGTGGTCCACCCCGAATGCCGCCCGGAACTCATCGAGTGTTGCGACGCCGACGGTTCCACCTCTTTTCTGATCAGGGAAGCCGCGCGCCTAGCCGACGAAGCCCCCGGTTCCGTCCTGGTCATCGGCACGGAAAACAATCTGGTGGACCGCCTGGCGGGCCGACATGCGGGGCGCTGCCGCATTCTGCCGCTGGGACGGACTTATTGCCCGGACATGGCCAAGGTGACGGAAGCGAAACTTTTGGCTACACTGTCTGCCATTACCCACGGAACGGCCGAGCCTCTCGCCGTGGATGCCGCACTGTGCGGTCCCGCGCGCCGCTCCCTAACCCGCATGCTGGAGGTTTGCGGCCAATGAGGACAGTGCTGTGACTCCCACCCGCCGTCATGTGCCCATCCTGATCATCGGCTCCGGCGTGGCCGGCTGTACCGCCGCCCTGACCCTGGCCGACGCCGGTTGCGACGTGCTGCTGCTCAACGTCGGCGACAAGCTGGCCGACGGCAACTCCGAGCTGGCCCAGGGCGGCATCATCTACCGCACCGCCCCTCCGGCCGGCAAGCCCGCCGACGATGCCCGCGCCCTCGAAAAAGACATTTTGGTGGCCGGGCATAACTACAATTACCGCAAGGCCGTGCGCTGGCTCTGCCACCAAGGCCCGCTCTGCGTGGATGAAGTGCTGATCAAGCGCGCGGGCGTGGAGTTCGACCGCAATCCGGACGGCAGTTTCAACCTGACCCGCGAAGGCGGGCACTCGGCCCCGCGCATTCTGCACCGGGCCGACTATTCGGGACGGGCGCTCATGGACGGGCTCACGGCCCAAGTGCTGGCCCATCCGCGCATTACCTGCCTGCACCGCCGCGCCGCCATCGACCTTCTGACCAGCCACCACCACGCCAAAAATTCGCAGTACCGCTACGATGTGGACAACCGCTGCCTAGGGGCCTATGTGCTCAACGAGGAAAGCGGCGAACCGGAGACCATTCTGGCCGACTGGACGGTGCTGGCCACCGGCGGCGTGGGGCAGATATTCCTGCATTCCACCAATGCGCCGGGCTGCGTGGGCACGGGCGTGTCCATGGCCTTCCGCGCGGGCGTGGATCTGGCCAATCTGGAATTCATGCAGTTTCACCCCACAGCTCTTTACGAAGAGCGCAGCAACCGCCGCCTCCTGATTACCGAGGCCATGCGCGGCGAGGGTGCGCGCCTGCTGGACGGCAGAGGCCAAGCCTTCATGCTCCGCCACGACAAACGCGGAGATCTGGCCCCGCGCGACGTGGTGGCCCAGGCCATGATGGAGGAAATGCTGCACAACGGCGCGCCCTGCCTCTTCCTGGATGTGAGCGGCGTCAAGCAGGACCTGCCCACCCGCTTTCCCACAGTCTTCGAACAGTGCCGGGAAGCTGGCTTGGACATCCGCAACGAGCCCATTCCGGTGGTGCCCGCCGCGCACTACTTCTGCGGCGGCGTGCTGACCGACACGCGGGGCCGCACATCGTTGCGCGGACTGTACGCCATCGGCGAATGCGCCTGCACCGGCCTGCACGGGGCCAACCGTCTGGCCAGCACATCCCTGCTGGAAGCTCTGGTCTGGGGCGTGAGCTGCGGCAAGGATCTGGCCCGGCGCGCTTCCGGCGAAACGCTGCCCGCTGGTCTGGCCGCCGCCATCCCGGACTGGCAGCACGAGGGCGACGAACGCCACGACGACCCGGCTCTGGTGGCCCAGGACTGGGCCAACATCCGCAACACCATGTGGAACTATGTGGGCATTTCGCGCACCCACGCCCGGCTGCGCCGCGCTTTTGAGGACATGCGCGATCTTGTGCGGCACATCCACGATTTTTACAAACGCACCCGCATTTCGCGGCGCCTGGTGGACCTGTTCCACGGTTCGCAAACGGCCTACGTTATCACCCAGGCGGCCATGCGCAATCCTGTAAGCATTGGCTGCCACCACCGAGTGGACTGAACCTGAGGAAAATGAACATGAAAAATCTTCTCAGTGGCATTGTGGTTCTGACGATTCTGGCTCTGGCCGGGATCGCCGTGCTGGCTTTCTGGGTTGGTCCACAGGTGGAGGAACAGACGCGGCAGGAAATCGCCGCTGTTTCCGAAGCCGTTTCCATCCCCGGCCAGCTGCAATTCTCCAGGCCTGACGTGAAGGAAATCAAATTCTCTCCCTTTTCCCGCCGCCTGACCCTGCGCGGCGCCGAGATTCGCGGCGAGATGCCGCCCCTCGCCGGGAGTTCGTTGCGCTATACGCTGGAAGAGGCATCCTTCCGGATCCCTCTGCGGATGCTGCTGGTATACACGCCCCTGCGCGACATGGTCCTGTCGGAAAAAAGCATGATGACCGTGGGCGAAGACATACGCATTTCCAACTTCGCCTCTGCGTTCAGCCAGGGTTCCATCAGCACGCGCAGCATGGTGCGGAGCGAGGAAGCCGACGCGATTCGCCTGGAGAGCTCCCTGGTCCGGGAACTGCTGGAAGGCAAGGAATCCCTGGACATGCTCAATGCGGTCTACCACATGGGCATCGGGGAAATCCGCGCGTCTTCCATCACCTCCGGCATAAACATTTCCGAACAGGGCATGCGCATGGAATTCAACTGCGATTCCATGCTGATACGCAACTGGGAAGGCCGCAGCATGGAAAAAGCATGCATGGACGGCATTTTCCTGAAGAAAGAGGAACAGGAATTTCTGCGTCTGGGCAACATCACGGTCACGGGCTGCACCCTGCCGGAGGAAGCGACAGTGCGTGAACTGCTGACGCTGGCCGCCCGACCCAAGCCCAACGAGCGGGCCTTGCAGGCCCTGCTGCTGCGCATGTTCACCACCGGCGAACCCCTGGTGCGGGAAATCAGCGCGATGGATCTGCGCGTCCCCCTGGACGGCCAGGACGTGATCTTCAAAAATTTCACGCTGACCTGGCCGTCCAACACGTCCCTGAAGTACGGTCTCAGCCTGGACAAGCTGTCCCTGCCTACAGCGCTGGTGGAGCGTGGAAGCGGGCTGTCCCTGCCAGGTCTGCCCGCCCTGGTTCTGGACGCGAAACTGGATTTCGCGGCCCAGGGCAACGGATCCATGCATGTCAGCGCTCAGAATCTGGGCGCGCTGGAATATGATTTCGTCATTTCCGGCGGCGCGACGCCGGCGTCGCCGCATGCCCTGTTCGCCAGCGCGCTCAGCGACGTCCGCCTGAAGTACACGGACCAGCGGCTCACGGCCTACCTAGTCAGCAACGTCGTTCCCGTCGCCCAGGCGGCCACCCCGACCCTCAAGGCGGCCATCGCCCAGTTCTGCCCCGGCGACAGTCCCGAAAACGCGGATCTGCGCGGCGCGCTGGAAACCTTCGCCACCAGCCCCGGCGTTCTGGAAATTCGCAGCAAGCCGGGTAAAAACTTCCGGTTGTCTGAAGCCGCAGGCGCGCTGGCCGGGGGCAATCCCGCCGCGCTGTTCAGCGTCACGGCCCAACCGGGCAAGAAAAACCTGGAAGAGCAGATCAACGCTCTGAAGGCGGTCAGTGCGCCTGCGGCGCAATAGAACGGCTTGCGCATGAAATGCGTCACCTGTCCGGTCGGGATTTTAAGGAAAATCCTGACCGCGAAATGCAAATAGGCAGGTTTTGCCCACCGTAAACGAGCATTCCACGCATCAAATGCTCCAAGGCCCGAAACAACAGTCCATGATGAAAAAAGCCCGTCCGCTCCTTGCCCTTTCACTGTTTACCGTTTTGACCCTAGCGCTGGCCGCGCGGTTCTGGCTGCGCCCGACGGTGGAAGAGCAGGCGCGGCACAGGCTGACCGCGCTGACTTCGGTTGACGGCAGCCTGGTGCAGGCCCGCGTCGAAGCCGTCGCCTTTTCGCCCTTTGCCCGGCGTCTGGCGTTGCGCGGGCTGGAAATGCGCCTAGTGCTGTCGCAAGGCCCCGTGACCTGTCGGATCGGGGAATTTTCCCTGCGCCCGTCCCTGCGGAGCCTGCTGGCATGCACCCCCCTGCGCGACGCCGCCCTGCCGGAAAACGGCATGATGGTCGTGGCCGAGAAGGCGCTTCTGCTCAATCTCAGCGTGCTCACGCCCCAGGGCAGGGTCAGCGCGCAACGGAAAGAAGTCGAGAGCGTGCGGATGGACAGCGCCTTGCTGCGGCAACTGGCCGACGGCGCGCCAACGCCGGCGTTGGACTTGTTCTATGTCATGAGCGCGTCCGGCGTCCGCTGCTCCTTCATCAGCGTGGACATCCCCACCGTAAACAGGCCGGTGTGCATACGCCTCAGGGAGGCAAGCCTGCGGAACTGGCAGGGGCGCAGCCTGAATGAGACGGCCTTCACGGATCTGCAGGTGCGCATTGACGAACAGGACGTCCAGCGCCTGGACAGGCTGAACCTGCGCGATATTATGTTGCCGGAGGAAGGCCAACCGCGACGTTTCGCGCTGCCGTCCGCCGCGCCTGTGCCGGACGAAAAGGCGCAGCAGGCCCTGACTCGGGAAATCTTCGCGGCAGACGCCCCCCTGTTCCGGGAATTGCGCCTCACCGGCATGACCTCCGCCCCGCCACAGGGTAACGTGGAACTCGGGCATTTCGGTTTCGACCGGCTTTCCAACACGCCTTCCCGCTACCGGCTTACGCTTTCCGGCCTGACCATTCCCATGACCGCGCCGGGTGATGGCCTCGCCCTGCCCGGTCTGGACGCTCTGCGCCTAGATGCCGATATTTCAGTTGAGGGACGGGAGCGGGACACGATTCTGGAGAAAGACGCCGTCAAGGCGACGGAGCTGGGCGATCTGCGCCACAGCCTGCTGCTCTCCGGCCCTGCGGAAGGCATGAACCTCCGGCATGCCCTGCTCAGCCAACACTACGGCGACATCAGCCTGCATTTTGACGATCACGGACTCATGGCCCGGCGGACTCTCTCCCTGGCTCCGGACCAACGGGCTGCCACCGTTCTGGGCGAGGGCATCGACAACTTTTGCGCGGGGAACGCGCCGGAAAACACGGCCATTGCCGCCGCGCTGAAAACTTTTGCGGACCGGCCCGGCAGCCTGGATATCAACAGCGCGAAGGACGAATTTCACAGTTTGCCGGAGGTGCTGGGCGCGCTGCAAGCCGGAAATCGCGGCATGCTGTTCCGCATTGCGGCGCGACCGGGCGAGGAAAGCCTGGCGCAACAGATGGCGCGCATCCGCGCCGGACTGGCTTCATAACCTCAACATTGGCTGACGCATGCGCAAACTCTGGCTCAAAAAAAATGAGGACCGCCGCATCCGCGCCGGGCACCTCTGGGTGTTCAGCAATGAGGTGGACACGCAAAAAAGCCCGCTCACGGATTTCGCGCCCGGCGAGGATGCCACGCTCTGCGATACGCGCGGCGCGCCTCTGGGCAGCGTCTGCCTGAATCCGGCTTCACTGATCTGCGCACGGCTGCACGCGCGCCGGGCCGACGCGCCCTTGGACGCCGCCCTGCTGCGCCAACGCCTGAGCCAGACTCTGGACCTGCGCCGACGGATCTTCCCCGATCCCTGGTACCGGCTCTGCCACGGCGAAGGGGATTTCCTACCCGGCCTAGTCATCGACCGCTACGGCGATCACTGCACCCTGCAAATTAGCACTGCCGGCATGGAAAGCCGCAAGGAACTCATCACCCAGTGCCTGGACGACCTGATCGCGCCCGCGTCCCTGCTTTTCGACAACGACCTTGCCATGCGCGGCATAGAAGGACTTTCCCGCGAAACCCAAAACCGGGGCGAGCTGCCGGACCGGCTGGAAGTACCGGAAAACGGCTGCCGCTTTTTCGTGCCCTGCGCCACGGGCCAGAAAACCGGATGGTTTTACGATCAGCGGGTCAACCGGCGGGAACTGGCGCGCTACGCCCGCAACGCGAACGTGCTGGACATCTTCTGCTACGCGGGCGGCTTCGGCGTAACGGCCGCCGCTGCCGGGGCGAAGTCCGTGACGTTTCTGGACGCATCGCCCCAGGCGCTGGCCTTGGCGCGCGAAAACGCGGCTGCCAACGCCCCTGCCCTGGTGGACAGCGACGCGGTGGAAACCGTCTGCGGTGACGCCTTCCACTGGCTCAATGAACTGTATGAGGAAGGACGCCGCTTTTCCCTGATCAGTCTGGATCCGCCCGCCTTCATCAAACGCCGCAAAGACACGATGCGGGGTCTGGCGGCCTATCGCAGGATCAACACTCTGGCCATGCGGCTGTTGACGCCGGGCGGCGTGCTGGCAAGCTCATCCTGCTCGCACCATCTCCCGGCCGAAACCCTGCGCGGCTGCGTGGCTCAGGCCGCGTCCCGGCGCGGGCTACACGCCCGCATGCTTTTCGCGGGCGGCCAAGGGCCGGATCATCCGGTACACGCGGCCATGCCTGAAACCGCCTATCTCAAATGTTTCATCGCCCAAGTGGGCTAAACACCACGGAGTTTCCCCATGCACAATAAAGTACGCCTGCTCACTCCCGGCCCCACGCCCCTGCCGGAGCGCGTGCGCCTGACCCTGGCCAGGGACATGATCCATCACCGTAAAAACGAATTCAAAGTGGTCATGGACAGGGTGCAGGAAAAGCTGCGCGTTCTTTTCGGCACGCAAGGGACGGTGCTGCCGCTCTCCTGCTCCGGCACCGGAGCCATGACTGCCGCCGTGTACGGCGTGTTCAATCCCGGGGAAAAAGTGCTGGTGGTGGAAGCGGGCAAGTTCGGCCAGCGCTGGCGGACCATCGCGACCTCGCGCGGCTTGGAGGCGGTAAACCTGAATGCGCCCTGGGGACAGTCCGTTTCGCCGGAGCAGGTGGAAGCGGCTCTTAAGGCCGACCCGTCCATCACGGGCGTGCTGATCCAGCTTTCCGAAACCTCCACCGGCGTGCTGCACCCGGTCCGGGAAGTGGCCCAAATCACCCGCCAGCGCGATGTGCTGCTACTGGTGGACGGCATTTCCGCCGTGGGTCTCTCGCCCTGTCCCTTGGACGAATGGGGGCTGGACTGCCTGCTCACCGGCTCGCAGAAGGGCCTGATGCTGCCGCCCGGCCTAGCCCTGCTGGCGCTTTCGGAACGGGCATGGAAAAAGGCCGAGAGCGTGACACCCGGCTGCTTCTATTTCAATCTGCTCAAGGAACGGGAACATGTGCTCAAGGGCCAGACCCTGTTCACTTCGCCGGTGAACCTGATTCTGGGTCTGGACGAAAGCCTGGACATGCTGCTGGAAAACGGTCTGGAAGCCCTGTACGCCAAGCAGTGGGCCCTGACCATGCTGACCCGCGCGGGCGTGTCGGCTCTGGGTCTGGACCTTTTCGCGCCGGAGCATTTCGCCTGGGGCATCACTAGCGTGCTGCTGCCTGAGGGTGTGGACGGCACCGAGGTGCTGCGTCTGGCTCTGGACAGGTACGGCGTATGCATGGCGGGCGGCCAAGACCAGCTCAGGGGGCGCATTGTGCGCATCGGCCACATGGGCTGGGTGGACTGGTCCGACGTGCTGGCCGGTCTGTACGCCTTGGAGCGCGGCCTGACGGAAGCAGGCGGCTTTTCCGGCGCGCGTGACTATCTGGAGCAGGGCATGGCCGCCTATCGCGCGGCGCTCGCCGGCAAGCCGGGGGAAGCCCTGCCGCAGGTTCTGGTGCACAGCTAGTTTTTTGGGGTACGCTTTCATGAGCACCTCGCCCTTGCCCGGACCTGAAAAATTTTTATGTATGGAGAATACGGGACCGAATGGCGTGTTGCGGCCCCAGAACCGACTATCAGCGAGGTTGTTATGAGCCAAAATAATTGCGACCGCCACAGTTCCAAGAGCGGTCCCATGCCCGAGGTGACCTTTTCCACCTTTATTCTTTCCCTGGCATCTTCGGCCCTGGTGCAACTGGGTGAAGTGCCCAATCCCGAAACCGGCCGGGTGGAGCAGGATCTGCTGCTGGCCCGACACAATATCGACGTGCTGGAAATGCTGCGCCAGAAGACCGAGCGCTGCCTTGAGGAACAGGAACGCCGTCTGCTGGAAAGCATTCTGTACGAACTGCGCATGAAGTATGTGATCAAATGCGGCCCGGACTGCGAAAAAAAGACGGTGGAAGCTTCCGCCGGTTAGGCAGCCCCCAATGCCGCATTGCGCGCGGCACGCCGCCAAGCGGCATGAAGTCCGGCAAAAGCGACATCCCCGGAACGAGCGTTGAACTGTGCGGCATTTCAATGCTACTTTGTTCCAGAACATCCCTGAAAGGATATGCGGCATGCAGACGATCAACGTGGGCCTGGTGGGCATTACCGGCTATGCAGGCATGGAACTGGCGCGACTGCTGGCCGGGCACCCCGCCATGCGTCTATCCATGGCCTGTTCCAGAGCCGAGGCGGGCAAGCGCCTGGGCGAATTCTATCCTTTTCTGGAGCATATGCCGGGCGCGGACGTGGTCATCAGCGTTTTCGAGCCCAAGGAGGCCGCCCAGCATTGTGATCTGGTCTTTCTGGCGGTGCCCGCCGGTACGGCCATGAACATGGCCGGTCCCCTGCTGGACGCCGGGGCCAAGGTGGTGGACCTTTCGGCGGACTTCCGTATTCATGATACCGGAATCTACGAACGCTGGTACAAGCACGAGCACCACGGCAAGGACCTGCTGCGCCGGGCCGTCTACGGCCTGCCGGAACTTTACGCTGCGGATATAGCCCGGACCAGCCTCACGGCCAATCCTGGATGCTATCCCACATCGGTGATTCTGGGCCTGTACGCGGCCCTCAGGCACAAGCTGATCGATCCGGACGACATCGTGGTGGATTCCAAGTCCGGCGCCACCGGCGCGGGCCGCAAGGCCGCCATGCCCACCCTGTTTTGCGAAGTGTCGGACAACTTCCGCGCCTACGGCATGCCCCGCCACCGCCATACCCCGGAAATCGAGCAGGAAGTTTCCCTGCTGGCCGGGCATGAGGTGCGGATCTCCTTCAATACGCATCTGCTGCCCATGAACCGGGGCATCCTTTCCACCATTTACACAAAACTCAGGGATCCCGCCGCCACTCTGGACAGCGTACATGAAGCCTTCTGCCGCACTTGGGCGCACAGCCCCTGGATCCGCGTGCTGCCCAGGGGCGCTCTGCCCGAAACCCGCTATGTGCGCGGCAGCATGTTCTGCGACATCGGTCTGGTGGTGGACCTCCGCATCAAGCGGCTGATCATCCTGGCGGCCATCGACAATCTCTGCCGCGGCGCTTCGGGACAGGCTCTGGCCAACGCCAACCTGATGTGCGGCCTGCCCGTGAACGCCGGCATGGAGCGCCTCGCGCCCCTGGCCTGACCAAGTCCCCGCAGTCCCGGCCATTTCAGCCCAGGATACGCCATGCATCCGAGCACAACCTTTCAGGATCCTCAACTCTGTCACGGCCTGTTGCGGCGTCTGGAGCGCGCCCTGGACGGGCGAACCCTGCGCTTCATGGAGGTTTGCGGCACGCATACGGTGGCCATATTCCAGAGCGGGCTGCGTTCTCTGCTGCCCGCCTCGGTTACCCATCTTTCCGGGCCGGGCTGTCCGGTCTGCGTGACCCACGACGCGGAAGTGGCGGCCTTTCTGGGTCTGGCCGGTCGGGACAGGGTCATTGTGGCCACCTTCGGTGATCTGCTGCGCGTGCCGGGACCAAGCGGCCGCAGCCTCAAGCATGCCCAGGCCCAGGGCGCGCGCGTGGAGATCGTCTACTCGCCCATGGACGCTCTCGGTCTGGCCGCCGCCAATCCCGGCGACACAGTGGTTTTTCTGGGCATCGGCTTTGAAACCACAGCGCCCACCGTGGCGGCCACCCTGCTCGTGGCCCGGCAGCGCAAAATCAAAAACTTCTGCGTGCTCTCCCTGCACAAGCTGGTGCCGCCCGCCCTGCGCGCCCTGCTAAACGACGCCGCCTCCGCAGTGGAGGCTTTTCTGCTGCCCGGCCACGTCTCCATCATTCTGGGCCTACGGCCCTACGGCTTTCTGGCCTCGGAATATCATGTGCCGGGCGTGGTGGGCGGCTTTGAACCGACGGACATTCTGCTGGCCCTCTGCCTCATGGCCGAACAGCTGCGAAACAAGGCCCCGGCCGTTGTCAACGCCTACCCCCGCGCGGTGGCCGACACGGGCAATCCCAGGGCTCGCGCCCTGCTGGAGCAGTTCTTTCAGCCCACCGACGCGCTCTGGCGCGGCTTGGGCCGCATTCCCCAGAGCGGCCTAGCCCTGCGGTCAGAATACGCGGATCTCGACGCCATGATCCGCTTGGATCTGCGCCTGCCCGAAGTGGCCACCCTGCCCGGATGTCGCTGCGGCGACGTGCTTAAAGGGGGCATCGCGCCCCCGGCCTGTCCTCTTTTCGGCAAAAAATGCACCCCGGCCACGCCCGTGGGCCCGTGCATGGTTTCCACCGAGGGCAGTTGCGCGGCCTACTTCAAATATGCGGAGTAATACCTGATGGACGATTGTCTTTTGCTGGACGCGGGCAGCGGCGGCCGAGCCTCGCAACGACTGGTGGCGCAGTGTTTTCTGCGCCATTTCGCCAATCCTCTGCTGGAACGCCTGGACGACGCGGCCCTGTTGCGTGACCTGCACGGATCCCTGGCCATGAGTACGGATTCCTACACCGTGACCCCGCTCTTTTTTCCGGGAGGCAGCATCGGCAGTCTGGCCGTGCACGGCACGGTCAACGACGTGTCCATGCTCGGCGCGCGGCCCCGTTACCTGAGTTGCGCCTTTATTCTGGAGGAGGGGCTGCCCCTGGACGTACTGGAACGCGTGACGGCGGACATGGGCCAGGCGGCCCGCACGGCCGGGGTGCGGATCGTCACCGGTGACACCAAGGTGGTGCCGCGCGGGGCCTGCGACAAAATTTTCATCAATACCACTGGGATGGGTGAAATCTTCACGGACCCGGCCCCTTCCGGGCACAACGCCAGGCCCGGCGACGTAGTGCTTGTCAGCGGTGCGATGGGCGACCACGGCCTCACCGTCATGAGCAGCCGCGAAAATCTCTCCTTTCTCACGGACGTGGCTTCGGATTCGGCCCCGCTGAACTGGATGATCGCGGACGTCATCGCGGCCGCTGGCGAGGTGCATGTGCTGCGCGATCCCACGCGCGGCGGCCTGGCCACCACCCTGAACGAGATCGCCGAGCAGTCCCAGGTCTGTATCAGCCTAGAGGAAGAACATATTCCGGTGCACGAGTCCGTTAAAAGCGGCTGTTCCTTTCTGGGCCTGGATCCGTTCTATCTGGCCAACGAGGGCAAATGCATCTGCATTCTGCCCGAGGAAAAGGCCGAGGCGGCGCTGGCGGCCATGCGCGCATCGCCCTACGGGGCCGAAGCCGCGCGCATCGGTAGCGTGAACGACGGCAAGGCCGGGCAGGTGCTGCTGCGCACGCGTATCGGCGGGCAGCGGCTGCTGGGAATGCTGGAGGGAGCGCAACTGCCCCGTATCTGCTGAACTCAACCGGCATAGGGCATTTCAACGCTGAACCGAAATGTCCTATGCCACGCCATGTCCGGCGTGCCGCCCTCCGCTTCCCAGCAAAAGTCCCTAGCCGCAGGTTTCGCCGCTCTTCACCATATGCCCGGCGCTCTTCCAGAGCCGGAAACACCGCATTCCGGAAATGGCCGCAGGCCCAACGGGGTCAGCCGTACCTGCGGCGTACATCCAGGTGATGCACTTATACAGCACCAGCGCCGAGGGTAGTGTCCAGAATTCTTGCACTTTTGACAGCAGCCGGCCGGTGAAGCCTGGCACCCGCCAAGACAGGTCCGGCATTATGCCGGCGCTTTCTGAGTCATGCCCATATACCTGGGTTTCCCATTTCCGGCCCGCCATGTGCCCAAGCCGGACCGATGCCGGCATCAGGACCGCATGTCCGTCCGGGGAAGCCGCCAGCAACCCCCGTCCGGCGACGAGTCTCCCGATCCAAACGCTCAAGTCGGCTGTTGCGCTCCTGCGGGTGCCGTAAAAATTGCCGCCGGCTTTCGCCGTCCCCGCGCGCTCCTTCCGCGTCCTTTAGATAGTGTAGTCACGAGATTGAAACCCACAAAAGGATGCATCCGATCCGGATAGCGGCCAGGAATGACGCCGCATTTTCTGCGTGCCGGGTCGCAATGCCAATCGCTTCAATAAGGGAACGTGTTCTCCATCGGGCATCGGGCCCTGCAAGGCTCCCTGTCGCAATCGCGCCGGTCCCTGCGGCTTTTCTTCGGGGGAATGACCGCTTCCATTCCCTGTTTTTCAGCCCGGGCGAGAGTCTCGTCCGTGTCGCGGCCCTTGTCCGCCGAAAGTCTTTCCGCCGCAAATCCGTCAATCGGAGCGATTGCCCGAGAGCAATCCGCTGTCGCG
>APFI01000343.1 GCA_000403945.1 Desulfovibrio sp. Dsv1 | reverse complement strand
ATGGGCTATCGAGCCCGAAAGATTCCATGTCGATCCAAACTATTTCACTGTGGGACTAAACAACTAGGCTCAGCCTTCATTAATACGGCCATCCGCGAAAAGCTGCATCTTTTCAGACAGCTAGGCGAAAAGCGGGAATTGGCTGAAGCTGTATTGATATGGCGCACCGCAAGGCCAATTTCCGCTTCGCAATGCCGCTGTATGGAAAAAGGCGTCTTTGCAGTGGGAAGATTAATGAGGGCTGAATCTATTCCGATACATGGATATGTGTTCCCGGCGGGCGCGCATGTATAGACAAGAAAACGCAAAAGCGGTATAAATTTTTTTACGGATAAACACCGCCCAACCAAGTCGGGAGGGGGATAATCATGTGGAATTACGTGCGGATCACGGCTCTGCTGGCCCTGCTGGCCGGTGCGCCGCCCGCGACGGCTGACGCCGAGGACAACGGCATGACGGCCAAGGGCATTTTCACCCAGCTGCCCGCTAGTATTTTTGAAAATACGGCAGAAGGCCTCTCCGCCGCGGACAAGCAGCAATTGCTGACTGAAGGTCATACGGAATTCTGGGAAATCGCCGGGGAAACCGAGGATGTGATTGTGTTTGCGGCCCTGCCTTTCCGGGACAGCGCTGTGGCCCTGCGGATCTTTCGCAATACGGCGGACGGCTCGGTGGAGGCGGCCATCGGCACGCTGGGCGGGCCCATCTGCACCATGGAGCTGTGGCGAGTGGACGCCTCAGGCCGCATGGTGCCCATTGATACGCCGCCGGAACCGGACATCAAGGAAATTCTGGGGCAAGGCCGGAAGCTGCCGCCGGACGTCAACCCCACAGTGCTGATCTGCCTGGGCTTGGGTGGACTCAAGGCCGAACCCGTGTTCTGGAACAGCTCGGGCATGACCCAAGTGCCCCTGTCCAATGACGTCAGCTTTCAGTGGACCGGCAAGAGCTTTGAAAAGCAGGTGAGCCCGCACAAAGAACAGAGAGGCGAGCGACCCTGAATGGTTAATGGCGTATTAGAGTTCTCACAAGAAAAAAACATTCTAGCTCTGTTTAATTAATCTATTGACAAATCGGTGTGACACATATTGTCTGGACGGCTATCCAAGGAGGATATTTTCCATATATTTCGAAAACGCTATTCTACTATAGCTTGTGCCAAATTTTAGCGGTTTCCCTTCGCTGATACCAGAGCAACTTAACGAAAGTAAACAGTTCCATTCGGCCCGACATCCTGCGCGCGAACTGTACCAAGTGTTCGCTCCGCCCGCCACCTATTTCTTCAGCCACTCCTCCAGCTTGGCCTCCAGTTCGGCTTCGCTCAGGCGAGGGACGTCGTACATGCCAGCCCCTTCGCGCTGGCGCGCGGCTTCGGCCAGAATAATGGCCGAAGCCACGGAAACGTTGAAGCTCTGGATCATGCCGTACATGGGAATGTAGAGCTGGCCGTCAGCCTGGGCAAGCAATCCCTTTTCCACTCCGCTGTGCTCGTTGCCCATGATTACCGCCGTGGGCCGGATGAACTCCCAAGCCCGCAGGGGACGGGCCGTTCCCGAGCAGGAGGTGGCCAGCACCTGAAAACCCTGTCCCCGCAGATCGCGCATCAGATCCGCGCTGTTCTTGTGGCGCACGCTTTCCACCCATTTACGGGCCGAGGCCGAGGTTTTGCGGCCCAGCACCGGAAAGGGGGTATTGGTATAATAGAGATACACCTTGGCAAGACCGAAGGCGTCACAGGAGCGGTAGATGGCAGAAACATTATGCGGATCATGGATGTTGGCCAACACTAGGGTCAAATCATGCTGGCGACGGCGCAATACTTCAAGCAGGCGCGCTCTGCGCCCGGGAGTGGGTTCCTTAAGCATGGCGATGTTTTCCTTCTGCGGTACGAATGCTTGTGAACGGTGTGTCAGAAAAAACTTTTTCGGGCAAGCGCATTGCCAAGGGTACGGATTTATCCTAGAAAAGTGAAAATATCTGTCTTCAACGCGGCCCGGGGCCGCGGCATCTTTCATTCAGGAGTGCGCCCATGTCAAAATTCCGGTCTCTGCCTCTGGCCCTGATGACGGCTCTGCTCTCGGCTCTGGTCCTGCCCGCAGCGGCCATGGCCACTGCGGGCCATCCCACTATTCCAGGTTCCGAGCTTTCGGCCGTCTGGGTTATCCCCTTTGCCTGCATGCTGCTTTCCATCGCCATCATGCCTCTGGCCCTGCCGCACCTTTGGGAGCACCACTTCGGCAAAATCGCCGTATTCTGGGGTCTGGCCTTTCTGGTACCCTGTTTTCTCGTCTACGGCTTCAATGTCGCCCTGTATGAATTTCTGCACATCATTTTGCTGGACTACATCCCCTTCATTGTACTGCTTTTCGCGCTGTTCACTGTGGCTGGCGGCGTGCGCCTCAAGGGCTCGCTGGTTGGCGCGCCCGTGGTGAATACCGCCCTGCTGGCCGTGGGCACCGTTCTGGCGAGCTGGATGGGTACCACCGGCGCGGCCATGCTGCTGATCCGTCCCATGCTGCGCGCCAACGCCCACCGCAAATATCGCGCGCATTCCGTGGTTTTCTTCATCTTTCTGGTTGCCAACATCGGCGGATCCTTGACGCCTCTGGGCGATCCGCCGCTCTTCTTGGGCTTTCTCAAGGGCGTCAGCTTTTTCTGGACCACAACGCACCTTTTCCTGAAGACTCTCTGCCTTTCCGTGGCCCTGCTGGTCATTTTCTTTGTGCTGGATCTGGTTCTGTACAACAAGGAAGGCCGCCCCACCCCACCGCATGACCCCAATGCCGTGGAAGAAAAACTTGGTCTGGAAGGCAAGATCAACCTGCTCTTCCTGCTGGGCGTAGTGCTCGTTGTGCTGGCCTCCGGCATGGTGCCACTGGGCACCTGGATCGAGATCTACGGCGTGCCCGTGGAAGGCCAAAACCTGCTGCGCGACATCGTGCTGCTCTGTACTGCCGGTCTTTCCTGGAAGTTTACCAGCCGGCGCTGCCGCGAACTCAACGGTTTTTCCTGGGCGCCCATTGAGGAAGTGGCCAAGCTCTTCTTCGGCATCTTCCTCAGCATGATCCCGGCCATCGCCATTCTGCGTGCCGGCACGCACGGCGCGCTGGCCTCGCTGATCAATATGGTCTCCACCCCGGACGGTCAGCCGGTCAATGCCATGTACTTCTGGCTTACCGGTGCGCTTTCCAGCTTCCTGGACAATGCGCCCACCTACCTGGTGTTCTTCAACACTGCGGGCGGCGACGCCGCCCATCTGATGAACGACATGGCCACCACCCTGATCGCCATTTCGGCGGGCGCGGTGTTCATGGGCGCCAATACTTACATCGGCAACGCGCCCAATTTCATGGTGCGCTCTATCGCCGAGAATCAAGGCGTGCGCATGCCCAGCTTCTTTGGCTACATGGCTTGGTCCGTGGGCATTCTGATCCCGCTGTTTGCCCTGTTGACCTGGGTCTTCTTCGTGTAGATTATTCCGCCATCAAAACGGAGTTCCCTTTCCTTTGCAAGGGACTACTGTCAGATCAAGTCGAAACTAGGGCACATAAATATTTTTTGGCAAGTCAAATGAGAATTGCATCAAGCAGTGACTTTCTTGTTTTTCCTGAAACAAACAATGGGATCACTGAGCAAGCCAGAAATATTCTTGTTGGCCTTGGGCAGAATATGGCAAAAATGCTTACCATGCATTAAAGGAAAAGTTATACGGATTATCACTCTTACTTTGGTAATGGCAATATCCTTAGTTTCAACTGTAGCTCAAGCAATGGAGGAAAAACACATGTCTACACAACCTAAAAAAACACTTCGCCTCCTCATGCCACAATGGCAGAGAGGAGACTATGACCTCCCACCATCCACAAGAAAACTTTATCCTTTGAGAGCACATTTATTGACATTTCTTGCCCCTAAAAGTGATGCTCCCCTCATTAATCCATATAGCGAAGTGACAGGAACAAAACAGAATTGAGTTGTTCAACAAGGTATTGTACTTCAACATCTACGGGCAGCACGTAAGATTATTGATGAACATTCACCGGACAAAATTATCATGTTTGGGGGAGATTGCCTCGTAGATCAGGCTTCGTTTGCTTACTTGAATGAACGGTACAAAGGCAATATTGGTATCCTTTGGATTGATGCCCATTCCGATATTTCCACCCCTAAAAGAACATGACCGTGAGCACGCCATGATTCTTGGCAATCTTCTTGGAGGAGACCCCAGCAAATCAGGTGTTAGTTATCGGAGTAGGCTCCTATAATACTCCTGCAGAGGAAAAAATTGTTACCGACTTAGGTTTACAGGTACTTCCTCCTGAATCCATATTTGAGAATAGTGAGGTTGTACTCCGTTGGATTCAAACAAACAAATTTGATAATATTGCAATACATTTTGACATTGATACCCTCGATCCGAAATATTTTTACTCGCAATTTCCCAGAAATCACAATGTATTACCATTTGACACTGCTCTTGGAAAACTTACACTTGCGCAAGTGACACGTCTTGCTAATGATGTTTCAAAACAGATGACTATTGTTGACTTTGGATTTACAGAGCATATGCCTTGGGATGCATATAATTTAAAAAATATGATGGAGCAGTTTTCATTTATGAAATAACTATGAAAGACTAGAAGTCATTTCATGATTCCCTGATGACTCTTCCGAGTAAAATCAT
>APFI01000342.1 GCA_000403945.1 Desulfovibrio sp. Dsv1 | reverse complement strand
GTTCAGGCGGACAATGGCACGCCGGGACAGGTTCCACCAGCACGTTACCGCCCTTGTTCATTGATTTTACTTGGAAGAGTCATCAGGGAATCATGAAATGACTTCTAATCCGGTGAACTCCCTCATATTCACCTCATTCCCTCCACCGATTGTGTTTCTCTGCCCCTCACAGACGATCCATTCCCCGATTTATACGTTTTTCAGACCAGCTGACAATATGCCGTTACTCTGCCTGGACAGTGTGAATCCGTTTCCTGTCTGGACAAGGCGGGCCGGACAGCGTATATGCGTAACCAAGCGGCAGTCTTTGCTTTTGCACGGAAAGAGAAGAGCTGACGTTTTCCTTGATCCGTATTGAGTGAGACGGTGTCCGGCGGTTCTATTACCACCAGTTCCCGGCAGAGGGTGTTCCAGCAGGAGCGGGCGGGGCGATGCGCACGCCCCCATTTTTACAGCATGGCGGGCTGTGACAAGAGCGGCTGCGCGGTGGCGTTTTCGCGCTGGTCGTGGCGCGGTGGTTTGCCGGTTGTCGGTTGCCTTGACTTTGCCGCTGACATCGCGCCCGGAGCCGTTCCGGAAGGCAAAAACGCTGTTTCCGAGCGCCCCCGTGTACAGGAGCAGAGGGCCATCGCCCGCTGCTCTGCCGGACAAGGACGGTCTCCCTTCCGCAGAAACGCCGAAATCTCCGGCCACCGCTGTTCCGTTCGGTAGGGTGGAATTCAAGCGTCCGCTTTCTTCGCTGCCCGCCTAGCTGGACCTGCTCAGGCGCGACCGGGGCGCTTGCGGCCCGAACCGCCTCGGGCTACACCAGTCCCTCACGCGGCCACAGACCGCACCAGTCAGCAACTTAAGGATTACCCATGAAAATAGTCATTCTTGACGGTGCCATACTCAATCCGGGCGATGTGGACTGGGGTCCCATCGAAGCGCTGGGCGACGTAACCGTATACGACGAAACGCGCAAGGGACAACTGGCGGAACGGACTAGGGGCACCGACGTGTTACTGGTCAACAAAACCTGTCTGCGCCGCGACGATCTTCCGGCACTGGAGGATGCGCGCATGGTGGGCGTACTGGCCACAGGGTACAATACTGTGGATGTGGATGCCTTTGCTGAGCGCCGGATCCCGGTCTGCAACGTGGTGGCTTACGGCGTGGACGACGTGGCCCAGCATGCCATGGCCCTTTTGCTGGAGCTTTGCCGCCATACCAGCCGACATACCAAAAGCGTCAAAGCCGGGGACTGGGAACGGGCCGAGCAATGGTGCTACTGGAAAACCACCCCGCTCTGCCTGGAAGGCCTGACCATGGGAATCATCGGCTTCGGCTCCATCGGACGCCGAATGGGCGAACTGGCCCACGCATTCGGCATGGGCGTGCTGGCCCATTGCCGCACGCCCAAAAGTCCTCCGCCCTACAGTCCCTTCGCCTTTGCCTCCTTGGACCAGATTTTCGCGGGATCGGACGTTATTTCCCTGCACTGCCCGCTCACGCCCCAGACCCGCCACCTGATCAACGCCAAAAGCCTAGCCCAAATGCGCAACGGAAGCATCGTTCTGAACACGGCGCGCGGCCCACTGGTGGACGAGGCGGCCGCCGCCGAAGCACTGAAGAGCGGAAAATTGCACGGCCTCGGCACGGATGTGCTCTCCCAAGAACCGCCCAGCCCGAACAATCCCCTGCTCAGCGCGCCCAACACACTGATCACGCCGCATATCGCCTGGGCCACAGTCAAGGCCCGCCAGAACATTATCAATCTCACGGCTGAAAATATTCGCCGCTGGCAAGAGGGTCATCCGATCAACGTGGTCAACGGGGTGAACGGCACAGCTGCACAGTGACGGCGGGCAAGCGTTCCGGGGATTGCTTCAACTGTTGCCGCGCAGCAAGTCTGAGCCGTTCATGGCGAAGCCGTATCGCCCCGCTGCGTTCTTGGCATAGCGACATCGGGGCCATCGCCCGCAACGTATTGCCGCGAACCGAGCGCAGGCGTTTTTTCTCGCCGCAAGAAAGATTTCAAGCATTACATTTCGCAGGGCCAACCATGTTCATCGACATCCATACCCACGCCTTTCATCCCAAGATCGCCCGCAAGGCCGTCGACCACCTCAACAACTTCTATACCGTCGCCTGCGCCGGAGACGGCACTATTGATCATTTGCTGGCCCGCGAAAAACACGCTGGCGTGGACAAATGCGTGGTGCTCTGCGCCGCCACGGCCCCGACACAGGTGATTCCGGCCAACAATTACGCCATAAGCCTGCAAAAAAAACATGTCGAGGTCATCAGTTTCGGCACCCTGCACCCCGGCTACGCCAACTGGGAGACGGAACTCAAACGGCTCAAGACGGCAGGCCTGCGCGGCATCAAACTGCACCCCGACTTCCAGGGCTTCTGGCTCGACGACGCACGCCTGCTGCCGATTTTCGAGGTGGCCCAGAAGGATTTTATTTTTGAAATTCACATCGGCGACAACACCAGCCCGGAAAAAAATCCCTCCTGCCCTTACAAACTGGCCGCCATTCTGGACGCGTTTCCAGGCCTGACGGTCATCGCGGCCCACATGGGCGGCTATCGCATGTGGGAACACTCTCTCAAGGCCCTAGGCGTAAGGCGGCGCGAAAACCTCTGGTTCGACACTTCCAGCGTCACGCCCTTTGTGGCACCTAAGGAACTGCGCGCCCTGCTGGATGCCTTTCCCCGTGAACGTCTGCTTTTCGGCACGGACTGGCCGTTGTATGACCCCGAGGAAGAACTGGAACGCCTGCAACGCATGGCCGGACTGAGCGACGCTCAACTGGAAGCCGTGCTCAGCAACGCCGAGCAGCTTTTCTCGGCCCAAGGTCCGGATCTGGCCTAACGGCGCATACAGCCGCTCCATTTCGCGGCGTCTACTAGGGTATGTTTGCAAACTATCTGATCCAAATCATTGAGGCTGCCAGGTAAACGAAAGAA
>APFI01000341.1 GCA_000403945.1 Desulfovibrio sp. Dsv1 | reverse complement strand
CTATCGAGCCCGAAAGATTCCATGTCGATCCAAACTATTTCACTGTGGGACTAAACACCTAGCACGTCTTCAGTCCGGTAACGGACAAAAATTCGGGAAGAGGCGCGTGCGGGGTTTTATCGTTTCAGCGCGGCGGCAATGCGTCAGCGCACCGGCGTGTAATCAATGCTGGAAACCTCGTCCGTGGCTTCCAGTTTGAAGATGACCGGACGCAGACCGTCGTTGCAACTGCAAATGGCCACGCCGGGAGTTCTGATCCAATCGCCGTAATAAAAAACGCCCTTGCCCGCGCCGTGCGCCAAGGCGAAGGCATACTGGTAGACGGCTTTCCAAGCCTCGTCGCAGAAGCCTTCCGGCTTGGCGTAGTCGGCGTAAAAGACTTGGCCTTCCTTCAGCATGGGGCAGGCGTCAAGGCCCTCCGCGCCGTACAGGGCGGCCAGTTCCGCGTCAAAAGTGGTCTTCAAGACGGTAATTCTCACTTTATTCATGGCATCCTCCCGCGCGGCTGCAATAAAGGCAATTTTTATAACACTAGACACGGGTTTTTTGCCTGTCAATGTCGCGCCCGACGACTTGACGACACGGTGCAAACAGCCTATGAATCTCTACTTCGCCCGCCTGGTGCGGCGCGATAACAGACGCTTTGTGCCGCCGCTCCGTACAGGGGCATGGCGGCGGATGCGGAGTCTTCATGTTCGAAAGCCTTTCCGACAGACTTTCCGGCGTATTCCGCTCTTTCGGCGGGCGCGGCCAGCTCACCGAGGAAAACGTGCAGGCTGGCCTGCGCGAAGTGCGACTGGCGCTCCTGGAAGCGGACGTTAACTTCAAGGTCGTCAAGGACTTTGTGGAAAGCGTGCGCGAAAAGTGCCTGGGGCAGGAAACGCTCAAAGGCGTGAGCCCGACTCAGCAGGTGGTCAAAATAGTCCACGATGAACTGACTTCCCTGCTGGGCAGCGAAACCACCGGCTTGAATCTCCAAGGCCGCGAACCGGCGGTGATCATGCTGGTGGGCCTTCAGGGTTCGGGCAAGACCACCTCAGCGGGCAAAATCGCCAATCTGTTGCGCAAGCAGAAGATGCGTCCCTACCTAGTCCCGGCGGACGTTTACCGCCCGGCGGCCATCAACCAACTTATGGTGCTGGCCAGACAGCTCGACATGCCCTGCTTCCCCTCCGCCACGGAGATGAAACCTGTGAATATCGCCACGGCGGCGCTGGATAAAGCCCGTGAGGAGCATGCCACCGTGCTGCTGCTGGACACTGCGGGCCGTCTGCACGTGGACGAGCCGCTGATGGAGGAGCTTTCGGCCATCAGGGAGGCGGTGCATCCGCAGGAAATTTTATTCGTGGCCGACGCCATGACCGGCCAAGATGCCGTAACTGTGGCCGAGGCCTTCAACGAACGTCTGGGCCTGACCGGCGTGGTCCTGACAAAAATGGACGGCGACGCGCGCGGCGGCGCGGCTCTGTCCATCCGCTCGGTGACCGGCGTGCCCGTCAAGTTCGTGGGCGTGGGCGAAAAATTGTCGGAGATGGAGGTCTTCCATCCCGACCGTATCGCCGGACGCATTCTTGGCATGGGCGACATGCTCACCTTGGTGGAAAAAGCCCAGTCCACCATCAATGCCGAGGAGGCCGAAGAGCTGGCCCGCAAGATGCAGAAGGCCAGCTTTGATCTGGAAGATTTCCGCATCCAGATGCGGCGTATCAAAAAATTGGGCTCGTTGGACAGCATTCTGAAGATGGTTCCGGGCTTGGGCGGCTTGCGCGAAAAGCTGGCCGAGGCCAGCGGTGCCATGCCGGAAAAGGAACTGGCGCGCACCGAGGCCATCATCAATTCCATGACCATGCGGGAGCGACGCAATCCGGACACCCTCAATGGCAGCCGCCGCGCGCGTATCGCCAAGGGCGCGGGCGTGACCGTGCCCCAAGTCAATCAGACGGTGCGCCAATTCGAGCAGATGCGCCAGATGATGAAAAGCATGATGGGCGGCAAGGGCACCAAGGGCGGTCGTCCCGCCATGCCAAGGATGCCGCGCGGCATGTCGTTGGGCATGTTGTCTCCTGGTATGGGCATGGACGTCATGGAATTGCCAGACGGACGACCCTCGAGCGGCAAGTCCGCCGCCAAAAAACGGAAAAAGAAAGAACGCCAGAAACGCAAAAAGAAGTAAACGCCTCCGCGTGCGCGTTTTCGAAAATGTTGTTTCCCTCTTGCCCTGTTACGGGCGCGAAGCTAACATAAAATCAAGGGAGTTGGACTCATGGCTGTGAAGTTGAAATTGACCCGTCTCGGCAGCAAAAAGCACCCTTTCTACCGTGTGGTGGCCGCCAATGACGAAACCCGCCGCGACGGACGCCCGCTGGAATTCTTGGGTTACTATAACCCCATGACCGATCCAGCGGAAGTGAAACTCAATGCGGATAAACTTAAGGAATGGCTCGCGTGCGGTGCCGAACCCACGGATACCGTGCGCGCACTGATCAAGGCGCATCTGTCGTAAAACACGTCCGCTGCGGAAAGGCGGAGATCCGCCTGCTCAAAGGCGCGGCCGTCGCGGGATCAGCTGCCGCTGGAGGAATTGGCGCGTGCTTGCGATGTACGCGCTCTTCCCATTGACAGGTCTTTCCGACGCATGCCCGGGAACGGATGAAGCAAGTACGTCCCCCACACCGGGGCACCGCCGTGCGGCAGGACGACGGGACGCCGATTGTTCCGAAGGTTGCGCGTTATTCAATCTTTGCCCGCGTTGTCTGCGGGTACAAGGCTCCTTTGAGAGGTACGCGATGAAGGCCCTGATCGAGTATATAGCCAAGTCCCTAGTGGATCATCCCGAAGAGGTGCAAGTCAGCGAAGTGGAAGGAGAGCAGACGACGGTACTTGAGCTCAAGGTTTCCAAGGAGGATCTGGGCAAGGTCATTGGCAAGCAGGGGCGCACGGCCCGCGCCATGCGCCTCATTTTAAGCGCCGCATCCACCAAGTTCAAGAAGCGTACTGTTCTGGAAATTTTGGAGTAGCGCCGGATGATTACATGGCGAACACGATGATTCATATGGGCACGCTGGCGCGGCCCCACGGCATTAAAGGGGAGATCTGCATTGACTGGCACGCGGACTCCCCCTTGCTTTTGGACGCGCCGCTCTGGTTGCAGGCCGGGAACGGAGCGCCCCGCCGCGTTCGGGCGCTGGCCTGCCGCTGGCACAAGGGCCGTCCCCTGCTTCTGCTGGAGGGCGTGGCGGACCGCACGACGGCCGAGGCCCTGCGGGGCTGCAAGCTCCTAGTGCCGCGCGAAAGCCTGCCTGAGCCGGAAGAGAACGAGGTCTATATGAGAGACCTGCTGGGCTGCGATGTGCTGCTGCCCGATGGCCGCCGCCTAGGCCGTATCGACCATGTGGAATATCCGGCGGATCAGGAAATCTGGGTCATTGCCGCGCCGGATGAGCGGGAAATCCTTTTCCCGGCCCAGCCCTGTTTCATTGTGGGCTTTGACTTGGACACCCCGTCGGTGACTATCGATCCGCCGGAAGGTCTGCTGGAAATTTATCTTACCTGATTCCGCCATCCCGTTGCCGTCTTGTTCCCGACCTTCATGCGTATTGTTCGTCGGCAAGAAAGGCAAACGGCAAAAAGGCTTGGATGCCGTTATGCCGGAATTGCCCGAAGTTGAAACTGTCGCCCGTACCCTCCGTCCCCAAGTGCGAGAGTGCGTGCTGAGCGGCGCGGAAGTCCTGCGGGCGAGCACCCTGCACCCTCTGAGCCTGCCCTTGGCCGCCCTGACGGGCCGCCGCATCGCGGACGTGGGCCGCAGGGGTAAATTGCTGCTGCTGCATCTGGCCCCGCCGGACGGCGCGGCGGAGAGCGGACCCGCCCCGGACATGCTGGCCGTGCATCTGCGCATGACCGGACGCCTGATGACTTGGCCGCAGGGCACGCCACCCGGCCCACACACCCGTTGCATTTTTGATCTGCGCGCCCCGGACGGCGACGCCCACCGTCTCTTTTTCGACGACACGCGGGCTTTCGGCCTAGTGCTGGTGGCCACGCCGGAGATCCGGCAGGCTTGGGATTTCTGGCGTGAGCTGGGGCCGGAACCGCTGGAAATCGGCGCGCGGGCGTTCGCGGCGCTGCTCAAGGACCGGGGCGCGGCGCTCAAGGCCGTGCTGCTGGACCAGAAGGTCATTGCCGGCATCGGCAATATCTACGCTGATGAATCGCTCTTTCAGGCGGGTCTGGACCCGCGCCGCAAAGTCGACGGGCTCAGCCCGGCCCAAATCCGCCGCCTGCTGGCGGCCCTCCAAGACGTACTGCGGCGCTCCATCGCCCAGTGCGGCAGCTCCATCCGCGATTACCGCGACGCCAACGGCGATATGGGCGCGTTCCAGAACAGTTTCGCGGTCTATGGCCGGGGCGGCGCGGCATGCGTCCGTTGCGGCCGCCCCCTGAAAAAAATCCGCGTGGCGGGCCGGGGCACGGTGTTCTGCCCGCACTGTCAGAAGTAGCCGCGCCCGGCAATCGCCCGTCATCCTTCGTCCGCATGCCCTAAAGCTTCAGCTCCGGACCCGCGCTTGTCCTGTCTGTCGGACAAGGGTCGCGCCCAGCTCACGGGTCTTTTGACAGTACAGCGGAAATTGCTTTTTTCTGCGTTGGCCTTTTCCTTTTCGAAAAAGCAGTTGTGATGGTGCGATTTATGCCGAACCGGTCACGAGGACTGCCCGGCCCGGCCCCTTCAGGCCTTTATAGGGGGGCTCCCGGGAGCATTGTCCATTCTGACGGATGGAAGGGCTGCGGGGGACTGGTGGACGTTGGGCGCGACAAGTATTTTCGCATCAGCAAATCCAGACACCTTGCGGAAAAATCGGCTCATATCAACGGCATCGAGGCGTTCTGGAGCTTTACAAACGTCGCCTGGCAAAATTTAATGGCATGAAGCGAAATTTCGAACTCCATTTCAAGGAGTGTGAATGGCGATATCGGACGCTACCCCAGCTTCTCGTCAGCCTCAACCTTCTGGTGTCAAAGAACAAAAACTTGATGGTCTAGAGTCTAATTAAAATAGGTACCCCCAGCAAAGCTGGGGGTACCTATTTTAATTAGACGCGTCTGGCATGACTCCGCCTACAGCTCTTGCCATGAGTGTCGCTTTTCAGTAAATTCTTTCTCTTGCGCGGCCACACGGACAAACGGACCGGCCACGGCATAGCGCTCCACACAGCGGCTCTTTACGAGGTTAGCCATGCAAACAATGAAGTTCATTTGGTTTGACGGGAAAATGGTTCCTTGGGATCAGGCCCAAGTTCATGTGCTTACCCACGCCCTGCACTACGGCAGCGCCATTTTTGAAGGCATTCGGGCCTACGCCTGCGCGGATGGCACTTCTGCCGTCTTCCGCCTGGAGGACCACTGCAAGCGTATGCTCAACTCCGCCAAGATCCTGCGCATGGAGCTGCCCTACAGCGCCGGCCAGCTGGGTGAAGCCTGCATTGAAACCCTCAAGGCCAACAAGCTGCCCGAGGGCTACATCCGCCCACTCTCCTTTATAGGTCACGGCGAAATGGGCGTCTACCCCGGCAACAATCCCGTGCAGACCATCATCGCGGTATGGTCTTGGGGCGCGTATCTCGGTGCAGAAGCCCTGGAAAAAGGCATCTGCGTCAAAACCAGCACCTTCGCGCGCAGCCATGTGAATACCTGCATGTCCAAAGCCAAAGCCTCGGGCAACTACATTAATTCCATTCTGGCCAAGATCGAAGCCAAGGAAGAAGGTTTTGACGAAGCCGTCATGCTGGACACCAACGGCTTTGTCTCCGAAGCCACGGGCGAAAATATTTTCATCGTGCGCGACGGGGTCATCAAAACCACGCCCCTGACCTCCATTCTGGGCGGCATCACCCGCAAGTCCATCGTGGCGCTGGCCCACGATCTGGGCTACACGGTGGAAGAGCAGCAGTTCACCCGCGACGAGTTCTACATCGCCGACGAAGCCTTCTTCACCGGCACGGCGGCGGAACTCACGCCCATCCGCGAACTGGATCGCCGCCAGATCGGCGCGGGGCATGCCGGCCCGGTGACCAAGCACTTGCAAAAGGAATTCTTCAAGATGGCCAAGGGCGAGAATTCCAAGTATGCGGGCTGGCTGCACCACTACACTGTATAACGAATAAAAACTGTTCCCCAGCTTTCAGGCGTGGCCGGACGCGGCGACTCGCATCGCCCGGTCGCGTCTGAAGAACGACAGGCCCGCATGAAGCATTTTTCTCTCGCGGCGCGATACCGCCCCCAGACTTTCGCCCAAGTGGCGGGACAGGGCATGGTCAAGGCCGTGCTGTCCCGCGCCGCCGCCGAGGACCGCCCCGCCGCCGCCTATTTGCTGAGCGGCACGCGCGGCGTGGGCAAGACCACCATCGCCCGCATCTTCGCCAAGGCCCTCAACTGCGAGCACGCGCCCGGCCCCGAGCCCTGCAACGAGTGCGCCCAGTGCCGCAAGATCATTCAGGGCGCGCATGTGGACGTCACCGAGATCGACGGAGCTTCCAACAATAGCGTGGAAGACGCCCGCTCGCTGCGCGAAACCATCGGCTACGCGCCCATGGAAGGCCGCTACAAGATTTTCATCATCGACGAAGCCCACATGCTCACCCGCAACGCCTTCAACGCTCTGCTTAAGACGTTGGAGGAACCGCCGGAACGCGTGGTCTTCATCTTCGCTACCACCGAGGCGCACAAATTCCCGGTGACCATCGTTAGCCGCTGCCAGCACTTCGTCTTCCGCCATTTGAGCGAGGACGCTCTGACCGACCACCTCAGCGCTGTGCTGAGCAAGGAAAAAATGGAATTCGAGGAAGGCGCGGTGCGTCTGCTGGCCCGGCGGGCTGCGGGCAGCGTGCGCGATGGCATGTCCCTGCTGGATCAGGTCATGGCTCTGGGTGACGCGAGCCTGACCACAGCCATGACCCGCAAAGTGCTGGGCTTGGCCGGGCAGGAGCTGTTCGGCCGCCTCTTCGATGCCCTGTACGGGCGCGACTGCGCCGCCGTGGCCAACCTTTCCCGCCAGATTCTCCAGCAGGGCGTGGACATCGGCTTTTTTGTGCGCGAGCTGGCGGGCAACCTGCGCAATCTTTTTCTGTTGCGCCAGGGCGGGGCCGCCGTGCTGCCCAGCCTGCATCTGCCCGCCGACGAGGCCGCCTTCCAGCAAACCCTAGCTCCGCGTTTTTCCGCCGGACATCTGCACGCGGCTTGGCAAATGACCCTGGATGCCCAGCGCGGCATTGTCCAGAGTCCGGAACCGGCGGCGGCTCTGGAGCTGCTGTTGCTCAATCTGGCCCTGCTGCCCCAGCTGCTGCCGTTGGAACATCTGCCGGAACAGGAAGCGTCGCATGTTCCGCCTACGGTCCCGAATACGCAGGATCCGCAGGACCGGATGTCCGCTTCAGGCGGGCGGGCCGTGCCCGAGGCCCGGAATTTTTTTGCGCATGCCGCCCCACGACCCGCCACGCCTCCGGCGCATGACGCGCCGCCGTCGCAGCCCGCGCAGAGCCCGATCCCCCGGGGACACGCTCCGAAAAAGGAAGCCGCGCCGGAAGCGAAAGTCGAACAGGAGCCTGATCCCGCCCCGGCGGCGGCTTCCAAATCGGCTGTCCCGCCCGCCGTAACGGATGCGGAAGCGGACGCCGGACAGACCGCACATCCCGGTTTCCAGCGAGACTGGCAGGCCTTTTGCAAATTTTGCGCGGCCGAACATGCCGCCGGACGACCCGCGCCGCAGCCGCATCTGTTGCGGGGCTTGGGTGTGGACTGGCGGGAGGATCAGCTGTGCCTGACGCCCAAGGCCCAGACCCTGCTCCATCAGTTGGAGAAACAGCGTGACACGCTGGAAGCGGCGTTGGCGGCTTTCGGCGCCGGCGCGGCGCGCCTGGAACTCATCGATCCGCGCCCGCCGCGCGGCAAGGCCGAGCTCATTGAGGAGTTCAGCAAAAAGCCGGAGTTGCAACCCTGTCTGGAGGTGCTCCAAGCCTCCATTATCCACTGTACGGAAATCAAATAGGTCCCGAGGAGACAACCATGCGAAATATGAACGACATCCTGCGTCAAGCGCAGGTCATGCAGAGCAAACTGACCAAACTCCAGCAGGAAATGGCCGAGCGCTCGTATGAAGCGGCCAGCGGAGGCGGCATGGTCAAGGCCGAAGTTTCCGGCAAGCAGGAGCTGCGCAAGCTGACCATCGACCCCAAAACCCTTGAGGGCGGCGACGTGGAAATGCTGCAGGACCTGATTCTGGCCGCCGTCAACGAGGCCGGGCGCATCGCCCGTGAGACCATGGAACGCGAAATGAACAATATTTCCGGCGGCATCAAGTTGCCCGGCGTATTCTAGACCGCCCATGCACGACCGCATTCCCGAACCGCTCAAGGCTTTGGTGGAACAGCTCGCCCGTCTGCCGGGTCTGGGGCCCAAATCGGCCATGCGCGCGGCCATGACTCTGCTCAAATGGCCGGAGGCCGAAACTCGCCGCTTGGGCCGGGGCATCCACGACCTGCGCAACAATCTGCACCTCTGCTCGCGTTGCGGCGGACTGTCCTCCACAGACCCCTGCCCTGTGTGCGCAGACGCTGGACGGACGCGCGACACGCTCTGTCTGGTCACCGAATGGGACAGTATGCTGATCCTAGATGAGGGCGGCTTTTACCGGGGTCAGTACATGATTCTGGGCGACCTGCTGGCATCCCTGAAACTCATGGACTCGGGAAGTCTGGATCTGGACAGGCTGACGCGGCGACTGGACGAGGGCGAGGTGACGGAACTGATTCTGGCCTTGGGTGCCACTTTGGAAGCGGAAAATACGGCATCCTTCATCCGCCAGATGACGCGCAAGCGTTTTCCCCACATCCGCGTCTCCCGTCTGGCCCAGGGCATCCCCTTAGGCGCGGAGGTCAAGTACATGGACAAAGAAACCCTTCGCCAATCCCTTCAATACAGGCAGGATCTGGCCTGAAAAAACGCACAGTCTGAACCGCGCAGCGGCGTCCCCAAGACGATGCCGCGTTTTGCAAGGCAAAGGGCACGACTATGGGTATTGCCTTTCATCCCGTTTTCATGCCTTGGCGGCCAGTTTGTTCCCTTAGCTTTCCGTGAGCTTCGGCGCGGCGCTCATTTTCACCCGCCGCGAATTCTTGCGCCGGACCATGGACTGTCTGCTGGGCGGGGCCGGGGCATGATGCTGGCCGCAGCCTTTTTCGGCATGCTGCAGCCCGCTCTGGAACTTGCCCTCCATCTGGAACACTTGACTTTCCTGCCCATTGTGGCGGGCCTGCTGCTGGGTGCGGCCTTTCTTTGGTGTCTGGACCGCGTACTGTCGCACATCCATATGTTGCAGAATACGACCGAAGGCCTTTCCACCAGCTGGCGGCGCAGCATTCTGTTGGTTGCAGCCACGACCCTTCACCCCACATCCCGGAGGGCCTGGCCATCGGCGCAGCCGGAGCCGAAAGCATGGCCGCCTTGGGCATGGGCGCTGGCCCGACCACGGCCTTGGTGCTGACCTTTTCCATCATGCTGCACAACGTGTCCGAGGGGCTGGTGGTTTCCGCCGCTCTGCTTTCCGAGGGCTTTTCCGCGCGCAAGTCCTGTTTTTGCGGCATGCTCTCCGGCCTCACCGCCCCGCTGGGCGCGATGCCGGGCACGCTGGCCGCCAGAGCACATCACCGCCGGGCTGTTTTGCCTGTGGCCTTCTCCTTCACCGCTGGGGCCATGATTTATGTTGTGGCGGAAGAAGTCGTGCCCGAAGCCAACGCCTCAGGCAACGGCAATCTAGCTGCGATTTCTTGTATTGCGGGCGTCTGCCTAGAAGGCATTTCATGATTCCCTGATGACTCTTCCGAGTAAAATCATGGAAAATGCCAAATGAACAAG
>APFI01000340.1 GCA_000403945.1 Desulfovibrio sp. Dsv1 | reverse complement strand
TCTTGTACCACATCCTGTTGAGATTTTGGACTTTTTTATTCGGCCTTAGCCGGACAGCAATGAGGACTTATAATTTAAGGGGCTGTCCCAGCCAAGCCGAATAGGCCAGGATAGCTCATGTGCGAAAGACGAAGCGGGTTAAGATCACGACAACAGTCTGAATTGATAAAACCTCTTGTTGCCGGAGCCACCGCGCGCCGCTGGTGAGCCAGCCGGCGTTCATCCAAAACCGCTCTTTGAAAAACGTAACTGGTTTAATCTTATCAAATATTGTTCAGGGTAATAATTTTTCTGGCATAGTTTCTAATGCCAGCATGCGTCGCACCAGTTCCAGGTCGGCGGGATAATTGATGTTGAAAAACGGCAGGGCTTCCGTCTGGCTGTAGAAAATACGCTCCTGCCGCTCCGGGGGAATGATGCGGCTCAGCTTGCGCTCACTGTGGGGCAAAGTCGCGTCGAACAGGGGCAGCGCCGCCGTTTCGTACACAGCCGTGAGCGCCTCGATAAAGCCCGTTTCGCGCTGGCAGAAGGTCGTCAGCAAGCGACCGGCGGACCCTGTTCCGCGCGCGGCCAGCAGACGGCGCAACGTGGCATCATCCATAAATGGCAAATCGCAGGGCAGGGTCAGCACGGCGGCAAAACCCCGCTCCACAGCCGCACGCAGGGCCGCGTGCACCGCGCTGAACGGCCCCAAGCCTTCCAACTGGTCAAAAATGCAATCATATCCCAGATGCGGCCGGTTCGGGCGGCAGGCCACCCAGCAGCAGGGCAGGAGCGCGGTCAACAGATTGTGCGTGCGGCGCAACAAATCAGGCTGTTCTTGGCCGTGCACGCGCAAGAGGGCTTTTTCCTGCCCTAGGCGCGAGGAAAGGCCGCCCGCCAGCACCACGCCGGCCACATCGTTTCCGGACTTTTGCTCATCGTGTTCCGGATTCATGCCATCACCCGCCCCAGTTCATCGCAATGCGGTTAGGCGCTCCCTGGCGGGGTGGCAGGAGCCCACCGGCTTGCGTCTTGCGCCTTGACCGCCGTATAAGAGAAAGAATAGCCGATATCTGATTCTCTTATCAAGAAGAACATATGCAATTTTCGCGCAGAGGCTTTATGAGACTTGGCGCGAGTGTCGCCGCCGCTCTGGCTTTCAGCGGTCTGGACGTCAGCCTGACTCCGGTGACCGCAGCGGCGCAGGACGCCAAGCTGAAATGGACCAAACAGACCACCCGCGACGCCACTTTTACGGAAAAAACGCAGTCGTTCAGCCGCTCTGGACCAGGTCATGCAGCGCGCTTTGGACCTAGTGTATATTGAGCACTAGGCGTAAAGCCATCTCATAATCAAATCCCCTGGGTAAAATCATAGTTGCAGCCCAGCTTCGCCATGTTCAGGAAGTTTTCAACATCAAATTCGTACATTACGATCAAACGGCGAAAATTGTGCAGCCAGCAAACAAGCGTTCAACCTTCCAACGGCGACGATAACGCCGCAAGGGGCGACCGTCTTGCGTTTTGCTCCGTTTTCTCCGATTTGGTAAAAGCACAAACCGGGACCAAACAGGAAGCGCCGGACAGCGACGAACCCTACGACCGCTGCACAACATTATTGAACAACAGCCGAAAAAGGCTGCGGAATTGCTCCGCACGCTCAAGCTGCACATCGGCGAACTCAAGACGCTTTAAACATCGAAGGAGATGGAAAAGCATGTTCACAGAGCCATTGACGACAGGATTTACAACGCCGTCTTGGGGGGGGCTGTCCAGCCGGAGTCGTGCTTTTCTACAAAAAACTCTGCCCCACTGCAAAAACATTGGAGAAGGTGCTGGAAAAATTCTCGGACCAGACCCAGTGCGTCAGCCTCTTCAGCATCGACATGGAAGAAAATTCTGCTGCGGCCCAGACTTATGAGGTTCTGCGCGCGCCCACCACCTTGACAGTCAGGAACGGAACCGTGGTCGGACAAATGGCCGGACTCATGAATCCCAAAGAAATGCTCGCTTTTTACAAAGCCTGCTGAGGGTCCAGCTGTAGGGGGTCAGACAAGATGAGAATGGGGAGTAAGGCCGATCCGACTTGACGGGTAGGCGACTTTCCCTTGACCGATGCGGGCCTGACGGTTGACCGGCCCCGAAAAGGCGACAAGATAAAGGTTTGAGAACGAAGGCCGGTTTTTCGGGCCGTTCGTCACGCAACTTGAGAACGAGAGACGCCCCGCTCTGTGTCGTTTCTGACACAAAATGCGGGGCTTTTTTTATTCATCACTGCGCCGGATGCTCAAAGGGGCAGATTGGGCATATCTGGGCACATCGGTATCACCGCCTTCCCCCCCCTGCAGCCTGCAAGGCCAACCGCAATTCTCCTATTAGCCGTTCCTGA
>APFI01000339.1 GCA_000403945.1 Desulfovibrio sp. Dsv1 | reverse complement strand
GCCTACCCGTCAAGTCGGATCGGCCTTACTCCCCATTCTCATCTTGTCTGACCCCCTACAGCCGCCAACAAAAATATCTCTTTTTCCATCAGAAAGGGCGCGGAAGTTTACCGTGAGGACATTCATTTCAGACCTTTCCCGCCTTCGGCGGCGGTGTTTTATGGATTGCGCCAAGCGTCTTTCAGGAGAAACGGGAGGCTTTCCACAGCCTCCCGCTTTGCACGGTGGAAATATGCTGGTAGTGCTGATAGACCATTTGCGGGGAGGAATGGCCAGGGAGCTTCGCTACCGTCCCAACATCCGTCCCCCGCGCAATAAGCTGGGAGGCAAAAGCGTGCCTCAGGTCATATGGAAGCGGTCATTCCTCCGAGGAAAAACCGCAAGGGGTGGCGTGATTGCGACAGAAGCCTTGCAAGGCCCGATATCCGATAGAGAACGCATTCCTTCATTTTGAAGCGATGGCGCGGCATTGCGACCCGGCACGCGAAAAATGCGGTGTCATTCCTGACCGCTATCCGGAGCCGTTCAGCCTGACGAGACAAGGACAGCGTCAGGCGCGAAAGCGGTTGCGACGCCGGAAACGCTTTGCTACAACAAGTCAGCGCATGCGATCCTTTGTTCCAATTGCCGCGCCTCGTCACCTTCAACCCCACGCGCTATGACCGCAAATTCTCTTGAGAAACATATTCTGAGCATTGTTTGCAGCGTTTTTGACGCTTATTCGGCCGTGCTGTTTCTGCCTGACGAGGAAGGCAAGACCCATCATCTGTCCGCAGCCTTCAGCTTGGGCGACAAGATTTCTCCCGACATCGCCATCCTGCCGGGCAGAGGGCTGGTGGGCTGGATCATCCGCAACCGCCAGCCCTTGCTGGTGCCCAATTTTGATCAGCGGCAGAGCAATCTGGACTATTACGAGGGTGGCGAGGAAGCCAGCATCAAGGCCTTCATGGGCTGTCCGGTGCCCACAGGCGGCGCGTTGTGCGTGGACAGCAAGCGGCAGTACTCTTTTTCCGACAGGGATCACAAGATACTCCAGCTCTTCGCGGAACTGATTTCCCGCCAGCAGGGCAGCATGGGCCGCCAGGAACTGACCGGGGATATTCCGCGTTATTTCGCGGAACTGGGAGTTATCCAGGACTTGCGCTTCCGCTACAAGCGCTGGCCGCAGTTTTTGCAGAATTATCTGCACACCATGGTCGACGCCACAGGTTTTGACTACTGCGCCTTCGCTTCGGTGGACGCGCCCGGCGAAACCTACTGTGTGGAATGCGAGTCGGCCCGTCTGTTGCTGATGGACGGCGAACCGCTGATTCTGCCCATGGGCAGCGGCATCGCCGGATGGGTCTTCCGCAATGACCAGCCAGTGGTGGCCGAAGGCGTGGAAGGAGCTCCGGCCTCGGTGCTGTTCGGCAAGCTGCCGGACATGCCTGATTTTCAGGCCGCTATGTGCATGCCGGTGATGGTCAACAAAAGTACGCGCGGCGTGCTTTGTCTGGCACACACCAGTCCCCGCCAGATCGACGAGAGCATGCGCAGCTTCGTGCGCCAGGCTGTGGATCATCTGGCACTTTTCCTAGAAAATCTGTACTTCAAAACCCGGCTGCGGACCATGCTGCCCAAGGCCAAGGTGCACAGCGACGGCCCGCAAGCCTATGATCCGGACATCGCGCCCATGCCGTCCGGCAAAGAACTGTAGTCATGTTTCTGCAGCGTTTTTTTCGTTTTTTCTCCAAAGACATAGCCATGGATCTGGGCACGGCCAACACCCTGCTCTATACCAGATCCCACGGCATTGTGATCAATGAGCCTTCGGTGGTGGCCATTGATACCCAAAAAAACGCCGTGCTGGCCGTGGGTGCCGGAGCCAAGGATTTTCTGGGTCGCACTCCCAAGCGCATCCGCGCCATTCGTCCCATGAAGGATGGCGTCATCGCGGATTTCGATGTCACCCGCGAAATGCTCGCCTATTTCGTGCGCAAGGCCATCGACGGTCTGCGTCTGGTCAAACCTTCCATAGTCATCTGCATCCCAACAGGCATCACCCAAGTGGAAAAAAGGGCCGTCATTGATTCCGCCCTGCTGGCCGGCGCTGCTGATGTGGGGCTGGTGGAGGAGCCCATGGCCGCAGCTATCGGCGCCGATCTGCCCATCCATGAGCCGCTGGGCAACTTGGTGTTGGACATTGGAGGGGGCACCAGCGAGGTGGCGGTCATTTCTCTGGCGGGCATCGCCAACGCCCAGTCCATCCGCGTGGCTGGCGACGCCATGAATCTGGCCGTGCAGCGCTATATGCGCGACGTCTTTCGTATGGAGCTGGGCGAGAACACGGCGGAGAATGTCAAAAAAATTCTGGGTTCGGCCATGCCCCAGGCCAATGCCCCGTCTCTGGAGGTTTCCGGCAAGGATCTGGTGCAGGGTACGCCCAAAGTGGTAACCGTAAGCGATGGGCACATCCGCGAGGCTTTGCGTGACCCCATACAAGCCATTCTGGAGACTGTGCTGCTCGCTCTGGAAAAAACGCCGCCCGAACTTTCCGCCGATATTTACCGCAACGGCATGCTTATGGCTGGCGGCGGTTCGCTGCTCAAGGGCCTGGATCAGGTCATCGCCCGCGAAACCCGCCTCAAGGTCTTTGTGGACAAGGATCCACTGACCACGGTTCTGCGTGGTACAGCCAAAGTTATGCTTGACCGCCGGGCCTATCAGGCTGTTTTCATCAACTGACAAGAGTATTAACAATCTAACATAAGCATGTTATATCCTTCCAGTGGAGGAGAGATATGGAAGCAAAGCCCAATTGCCCCAAGCGGCATACCGGGGCGGAAAGGTTCCGAGAAGGCAAAGGTATCGTTGCGGGGATTGCGAATTCCAATTTGCCCGAACCGCTCCCCGAGGCCGTCCGGCAAATGAAAAAAGCTTTATGTGATGGGTCTGTCCCCGTCCGCCATTGCCCGGCTGTTTCATGTTTCACCCCCGCTGTTTTTCGCTGGACACGAAATTTTAATGTGGCGCTTTCTAAAATCAAAAAACAAGCTCTGGATATAGAAAGCCTGTTGCCGTGATACCGGTCAACTCATTGACTGGGAAATGGATAACTTCTTGCCCGCCGCAATGTTGCCCGAGGAATTGCACACGCTGTTGTTGCCTTGGTCGTCCGCATCGGTGGATTTGGCGTATCTGGCCTGCGGGCGTCTGGACGCTTTTTACGAGGCGGGACTGAAACCTTGCGAGCTGGCTGCGGACTGGCTTCTGGTGGAGGTGGAGGAAGTTGGCGAAAACGGCCTGAACCCGTTTCCGGATTTCTCCGGTTCAGCGCGGACGTACATAGCCGCCCTGCACGGCCACCCGCATGAAGGGAGAGAGCAGAGCATCGAAATGCGCGCGCAGGCCTTTGAGTTCGTCATAATCCAGCAGCATGTTCCGGTCCGGATCAAGAGCTTTTTGCACGGCTAGGGCGACGGACAGACGGGCTTCAAACAGGGCCACAAACGCCTGACGGCTTTCCGGGCAGGGAGGACAAAGGCCCAGGGACAACAGACGGCCGCCTTCCTTGCGCCAGTCCTCGCGCAGCATGGCGCGGGCCCGCGTCTCAAAGGCCTGTCCCGCCCTGACTAGGGCAAATGATGAAAAGCCCCAGCCGCACCCCGCGCGAAAGGTCAGCAACGCCCGCCCCGCGCTGTCACGGATCAGCAGGGCGGTGGCGCGATGGCGCAGACGCTGGCGCAGCACATCTTTTTCGGCCATGACGCAGAGCGGCGTGTTGCGTTCGTCCACTACCTCCAGAAAGGATGCGGCGTTTTTCAGGCCCGGATAAAGGTTTTGTTTCATGGACGGATCCGTTTCCATTTCAGCTTCCTCAACGCCGCTTTTTCAGCGTCTTGACGCGCGCCACGCCACGAGCATGCACGCGCTTGAGCGGCGCTGTTTTTCCCTGCCCTGGTCCGAAGCGCAGTGCCGCGCGGCCTTTGCACAGTCGGCCTTCGCGGCTTTCGGCCTTTTCCGGAAGCCGGAACTGCTGGCCTATATTTCCGTATATCATACCCTTGATGAGCTGGAAATACTCAACTTGGCCGTGGTTCCTGAAGAGCGTCGCAAAGGCTTCGGACGCCGCATCCTGAACGCGGCCTTGCATGTGGCCCGCAAAATGGGTATGCAGAAAATCTTACTTGAAGTGCGGGTGGGCAACCACGCGGCCATTGCCCTCTACCGGAGCAGCGGTTTCCGCCAAGTCGGCGTGCGCCCACGCTATTATACGGACAGCGGCGAAGACGCGCTGATTTACGTTTGTTCCCTGCAAGAATGATCCCCAGCCAAAGGTACTGTTATGCAAAAAATTATTGCCGCCAACTGGAAGATGTATAAAACGCGCCCTGAAGCCGCGCAAACCGCCGCCGAATTGGCGCTGGCCTTGGCCGACGGCACGCCGCATGATCGTTTGGTGCTGGTTTTTCCGCCATTTATGGCCGTTGACGTGGTGGCAGAGGTTTTTACCGGCAAAAAGAACTTGGCTGTGGGCGGGCAGAATTTTTATCCCGCCGGGCAGGGAGCCTTTACCGGAGAAATTTCGACGGGAATGCTGAATGATGTGGGCGCGACTTGGGTTCTGGTCGGCCATTCCGAGCGTCGTCATGTCTTCAACGAAAGTGACGAGCTGATAGCCCGCAAGACCGCCTTTGCCTTGGCGCAGGGCTTCAAGGTTATGCTCTGCGTGGGCGAAATGCTGCATGAACGTGAGGCCGGGCGGCTCAGGGACGTGCTGTCCCGTCAGCTTTCCACAGCTCTGGATCCGCTGCCGGAAGCCCTGAGCGGCGCTCTGGCCGAGCGATTGGTTGTAGCCTATGAGCCTGTTTGGGCCATCGGCACGGGCAAGGTGGCCGGTCCGGTGGAGGTGCAGGAGGCGCACGCGGCTCTGCGCGCGTTGCTTGCAGACATACTGGGCGAGACCGCCGCTGAACTTCCCATTCTGTACGGCGGCAGCGTCAAACCGGCCAATGCCTTCGGCTTGGTCGGACTTGACAATGTGGACGGTCTTCTGGTAGGAGCCTCATCCTTAGAGGCGCAAAGTTTTCTACAGATTATCGGATCGTAGTAAACGCCCATCCCTGCGTCCCTGTCTGTCCGCTCCGCGTTTGTGCAAGGCGAGAGCGGCTTATCTTTGTTTTTTGGGGACGCACCGCCGGGCCTGTGCCGGGCGATGAGGAGGAGTTCGTGCAGACTCTTATTCTTACGCTGCATATTATTGTGTGCGTATTGCTGGTCATTCTGGTCCTGCTTCAGGCGGGCAAGGAAGGTATGGGTGTCATTTTCGGCGGCGGCAATACCTCGGTGTTCGGCAGCGGCGGCGCGGGCGGCATCTTGGCCAAGCTCACCACGCTGATGGCCATCATCTTTGTGGTTACCTCCCTGAGCTATACCTATGTGACGAGTTCCCGTCCCAGCAGCGAGTCCACCA
>APFI01000338.1 GCA_000403945.1 Desulfovibrio sp. Dsv1 | reverse complement strand
GGTCAGCCCTCTCCCACGCCGCCGCAGCCCGCCGCGACGCTGGGTGCGGAAACCCCGGCCGACGCGCCGAAGGCACCATAGTTTTTCTCAGTTGACTTTTGTTGAGCCGCGGCATTGTCACGGCTTTTTTTGTTGTCTAAAAAACCTCCCGCTTGCCGGGAGGTTCCAAAAAGTTTCCAGCTATACATATGTGAGCACAACTCCTTTTGATTTGTTAAAAAAGCCTTGCGGTCTGGCAACCGCAAGCAGGCAAATCAAAAAGGGGTCATCTGGGCAACTAAAAGCCTGGCGTACACAAATGGAACCGCAAATAACCATATAGTCTTTACGCCGAAATATCGCTGCGTCAGATGTTTTTTCTACGGTGAGAAGAAACGGGCAATGGGCGAAATTCTCCGTAAGTTGTGTGAATGGGAGGATGTAAAAATACTCGGCCGGGTGTTGTCCCATATCCGTATGCTGCTCGAAATACCTCCTGAAGAGCGTGCCGAGTTTTATGGGCTTACCTGGAGGGTAAAGGCAGCCTGATGCTGTATGGACAAATTCGGCGGCCTGGAAAAATTTGACGCAATAGGAAAGTTGGGTGCCGTGGATACTAGGCTCAACCCTCATTTGATTATGAGATGACTTCTAGGAAAATGCTTGAAAACAGCAAGTTGAGTCGATACAAGATTGGAAAAGTTGTTGAGTGTTCTTGTATTGACATCGATGCCGCCAAAACCGCTCCGCTCCTGAAGCTGAACAGAAAGACCGTGAACAGGTATTTTCTGGTTTCCAGACGTTTAATCCATAGTTTCTTTGACCCCACTCGGATTCGCGGGCGCCCCGGCCCCCGAAAAAGGGGCCGGGGAATACTCGGGCAGCCGATTTTCGGCATCTATGAGCGTGACGGTGCGATTTATGCCGAACCGGTCACGGACTGCCCGGCCAAAATGCTTCAAGCCATCATAAGGGGCAAGGTTC
>APFI01000337.1 GCA_000403945.1 Desulfovibrio sp. Dsv1 | reverse complement strand
TGGAAGGGCTGCGATGGCTTGGTGGACGTTGGGTACGACACGCATTTTCGCATCAGCAAATCCAAACACCTTGCGGAAAAACCGGTTCATATCAACAGCATCAAGGCGTTCTGGAGCTTTACAAGACGTCGTCTGGCAAGGTTTAATGGCGTGAAGCGAAATTTCGAACTCCATCTCGAGAAGTGTGAATGGCGATACAACCGGACGCTACCCCAACTTCTCGCCAACCTCAAGCTCCTGGTGTCAAAGAACAAAAACTTGATGGTCTAGAGCCATTCAAAAATACATAAAACACCAACTGAACCAGGGCAAACCGGGAGATCAGCGGTCTCTTCCATAATGCAAATACACACCTGTCAAGGCGCAGCTGTTGATAGGGCCTTATAGGCGCATATGTCCCCCGGCTTTGCCGGAGGATAGTTATTTGCCACCACGAAAATTTGTCCTGTTATATAGCGCCATGTCTGATAATGATGTTTTTGCTGAAAATCCGTTTCGGACCCTGAATCTTAAATCCTTCCCTGACAAAAAAAAGAACGCCGCAGCGGAATCCGTGCCGCGACGGGAGAAAGGGCGGGGAAAACAGCGTGCTCCCACCGCAATGCCTGATACGGAAGATGCCGCGTTGGATCCCGAAGACGCCGCGCTTTTTCTGCGGGCCATGAGCCGTGTCCAACAGGGCGCCGAAAAACGAAAAGAACGTGCGCGCGGTTTTCGCTTGGAAGAGCAGTGCGATTTGCCCGGAGCCGGAGAACGTAAAAAAAAGCGTGCTGCGGGACAAACCGCCTGGCAAAAAGACGTGGGAGAGAAAAGCGTGTCTTTGTCCCGCGACGAGAAAAAGAGCGCGGAGTCACCCCAACGGGACGAAGCGCTGCTGTTCGCACGTCACGAGGGAGGCGATGGTCCTGATGACGTCGAAACGGCAGCCTTTTTGCGGGCTATGGGAGAGGTACGTCCGTTACGGGCGCGGGGGCGCGAAGTCAGTCCGGAACCGCAGCCCGGCACGCCGCCGCCTCAGGGAGAGCTGAGCCTGCAGGATCTCATGGACGGCAAGCTGGAGTTCACTCTCTCCTTTACGGACGAATATCTGGAAGGCCATGTGGCGGGCCTGGACCAGATGATCATGAATAAATTGCGCGTCGGCGGCTTGAGCCCCGAGGCACATCTCGACCTGCACGGCCTCAATGCCGTACAGGCTTTTGAAGCCTTGCGCGGCTTCATGCGCAGCTGCTGGTACAAAGGGCTGCGTACTGTGCTGGTGGTGCCGGGGCGGGGTCGCAATTCGCCCGGCGGTATGGGCGTGCTGCGGGAAAAACTGCAAAGCTGGCTGACCCAAGATCCCTTCAAGCGCGTGGTGTTGGCCTTCTGCACGGCCCAGCCATATGACGGCGGGCCGGGCTGCGTCTATGTGCTGTTGCGCAAGTACCGCAAAAAAGGCCGCATCTACTGGGAGTGCACGCCTGCGGACGCGGATCTGTATTAGAGCTTGTTGGCGCCATGCCTTTTTGCCTACCTGCTCGCTGGATTTCATCTGTTTTTTTGGTCGGGTGAGGCAAGAGTACGCTTCCCAAAAGCAGGTATATCTTCCTTGCAGACGAACAAAACTCTATAGTGTTGAACCGCTAGCCCCTCTCAATGAGCCTTGTCCAGAGCGCTCAGACGCTCTAGCAGTCGCGCGTAATAGGGATCATCCTGCTCAACGCGGATGGAGCGCTGGTGGCGCATTCGGGCGCGCTGGACCATAAAACGCAGTTTCTGCATCTGGCGGACGCGCTCCCGCTCATCCTTGCACCGTTCCAGAAGATCCACAAGACGGTTGATTTCCTTGCGTTCGGCCAGTTCCGGCGGCAGACAGCCCGCATTGCGCAGGATTTTGTAAGCCATGTGCAATTCTTCGGGTACATGGCTCATATCTTCCAGTTTTAGGGGGCGGCCACAGCCGGGGAGGTCATCGAATTCTCCCTTAGCCTGCGCCTCTTCAATGCGCTTTTCGGCAATAAACTGGATGACGGACCAAGGATTGGCGTCGCTCATGCTTCCTCGACCTGTGTTTCTTCGCTGTCCCCGTCCGGTTCCGTACTCCAAAGTCGTTTCCATTCCATCAGAAGCTTGAGCGCGTCCAGTGGGCTGAGCGTCTCGGGCGCGAGATCGCGCAGCAGACGGACCAGAGGATGCTCCGCCGCAGGCGGTGCGGCGTTGATTTCCGGCAGCGCGTCCGTAGCGGCGTCGTTCCTGTCGCCCTGCGGCAAGTCCAGACCCGGCAGAGGCATGGGTGCCACGGCCACGGCTTTCCGCGCGCCTTCGCGCCCGCGCTCCAGACCAGCCAGAATGGCTCTGGCCCGTTGCACCACAGGAACGGGCACACCGGCTAGGCGCGCTACTTCCACGCCGTAGCTCCGGTCTGAAGGACCGGGTACCAGCTTGTGCAGAAAAAGAATGTTGTTATTGTATTCACGGATGGCGATATTCATGGTGAATACGCCGGGAATGCGTCCCTCCAGAGTCGTGAGTTCGTGGTAATGCGTGGCAAAAAGCGTGCGCAACTCGCCGCCCGCGCGCCGGACGAGGTCTTCCACCACAGCCCAAGCTAAGGCCACCCCGTCATAGGTGCTGGTGCCGCGCCCGATCTCGTCCAAGATGACTAGGCTGCGCCGGGTGGCTTGACGCAGAATACGCGCGGTTTCCATCATTTCCATCATGAAAGTGCTCTGTCCCTGAGCCAGGTTATCCGAAGCGCCCACGCGGGAAAAGATCCGGTCCACCAGCCCCAGCGTGGCTTCGGTCGCCGGCACCATGGAACCCATCTGAGCCAGAAGGCAGAT
>APFI01000336.1 GCA_000403945.1 Desulfovibrio sp. Dsv1 | reverse complement strand
ATTGGGACCGGTGAGCAGGCAGAGGCGGCGTTTCTGGTCCAGGCGGAAATTGTTGGGCACAAAATTGGCGCTGCCCAGCATGGCTTCCACCACCGGATGTCGGCCCTCGCGGATGTCCAGATCCGCATCTTCCGTAAGCCGGGGACGGCACCAGTTGTTCTGGCGTCCCGCTTGGGCGAGGCTTTGCCAAAAATCCAACTGAGCCACCAGATCCGCCATATGTACAATGCGTTCACGCTGGTGGGCCATGTGTTCGCGCAAGTCCTGAAACATCTTGTACTCCAGATTTTTGCGCTTGTCCGCAGCGGAAAGCAATTCTTCTTCCAGATCCTTG
>APFI01000335.1 GCA_000403945.1 Desulfovibrio sp. Dsv1 | reverse complement strand
CCTGGCCGGACGACCACCCCTGGGCGACCCCTCAAGCGGCAGAAAAGGCTCAGGCCGTTGCCAGGTCTCATCGGAAGTGTCGGTATGGCACATGTCCAAGGGCTACACGAACCATGCCTGATTATAAGGTTTGCAAACACACCCTAGCTGTTGGCGAATTTCCGAACTTTAATCTAGGCTCAAAATTACCGAGAACGCCTTGAAGGATACGGTGATTGCTCCTCCGGCGCGCAGGGGAGCGTTCGTGTCCGGATTTTTGCTTTGCAGGGCGCAAATCTGGCTTCCTTCGGGCAGGGCGGCCAGGATTTCCATGACCATTCCGTCCTCGCGCACCCGCTCCACTACGGCGGTGAAGTGGTTTTCCGCGCCGGAAGTGGCGTCCGGCACGCCCGTTTCGACCATCACCCAAGGGGCCTTGACGCTGGCGTTGACCAGTTTGCCTTCCTCCAGGGACAGGCTGCGGCAACTTTCATCGGTAATCAGAGCCGCCACGCGCAGGCCCCCGGCAGTGCCCAGAATAACTTCCACCAGCAGGCCGGACTGGCGCAGCGAGACGATCCGCCCCTGGAAGACGTTGCGGGCGCTGGTTTTCATGGGTCGCTCCCTTTGCAGTTGCTCGCGCAGCAGGCGTTGCGCCCCCTGCGGGTCGTAGCGCACAATGCCGCTCTGGCCGGAACCGGTGCGCCGCCCCAGAAAAATATCCACCACCGGCAGAGGCAGACCCTGACGCCCCAGTTCCAAGGCCCGGCTGTGGCGCAGGCTGCGCGCGCTGAGCAGGCCCTTGGGCAAGCCGCAGGCCGCGCCGCACTCTTGCAGGCTGCGCCGCACGTAGCTGGCGTCGCAGCGCATCGGCTCCCGACCTGCC
>APFI01000334.1 GCA_000403945.1 Desulfovibrio sp. Dsv1 | reverse complement strand
GGGTCTTCCAGCACCCGCCGTAGGCGGCGGGTTACGGCTAGGGGCAGGGGCACCTCGCGGGAGCACGGCCCCTTCACCCGGATGACCCCTTCCTGTAAATTCAGATCCGGCGAGTTCAGGGCGAAGATCTCCACCAGACGCAGACCCGCGTAGCGCAGCAGCATGAAAATCAGCCACATGCGCAGACGGGGACGCTTCTCACGCAGGCCGCGCGCTGCCGCGCTTCGCTCCCAGAGCCAGGATTCCGCTCCCAGCAGTTCCTGCGGGCTGATCCGGCCGGTATCCTGTAGCAGGGCAGCGGAATCGCGACGCAGCAGACGCTGTCGCAGCCAAGCCATGTCGGCGGCGGAAAGCGAGCGCAGGAGCGTCGCCAATTCTTCACGCTTTGGTGTTTTTTCCATGCTTTTTTGTATTTTTTTCTTCTTATACAGGCAGATCGTCGGCTTTGTACAGTATTCACGTTTTTGCCGTAAAACGTGAATGTCTTGCCTGCTCGCGCCGATGGGGTAGAATGACACCAACATGGAGGAAACAGACATGAAAAAGCTGTTCATTTCCCGCATCCTTCTGGTCTTGGCCTGCGTCGGTCTGCTGGCCGCGCCAGCCAAAGCCGCTGAAATGACCATTTCCGGGGCGGCCAGCCTGACCAACGCCTTTACGG
>APFI01000333.1 GCA_000403945.1 Desulfovibrio sp. Dsv1 | reverse complement strand
AGCTCAAGGGCCTGTTTGAGAAACAGCATCCCGGCCTGATGGCGCACGTCAATTTCGCGGCTTCCAATCCACTGCTGAAGCAGATTCAGGAAGGCGCGCCCGTGGACGTCTTCGCCTCCGCCGATCAGGTCACCATGGACAAGGCTGTGGCCTCCAAAGTGGTGGACCCGGCCACGCGCAGGGATTTCGCCCTCAACGACCTCGTACTCATCGTGCCCGCTGGCGGCAAGAAACCCGTTGATCTGGCCGACCTCAAGAACTTCAAGCGCATCGCCGTGGGCAATCCCGACTCCGTGCCCGCCGGCCGCTACGCCCGCGAAGCCCTGACCACCGCCAAGCTCTGGGAAGTCCTCCAGCCCCAGGTCATCCAGGGCGCCAGTGTGCGCCAAGTACTGGACTACGTGGCGCGCGGGGAAGTGGACGCGGGATTTGTGTATGGTACAGACGCCAAACAGCAGGCCGCCAAGGTGGATGTGGTTATGGTTGTGCCGGGGCACAAGCCCGTGCTCTATCCCATCGCTGTGGCCACCACGGGCAAGAATCCCAAGATGGGCCAGGCATTCCTGGACTTCGTGCTGTCGCCGGAAGGGCAGGCGGCACTTTCCAAATACGGTTTCTCCAAACCTTAGCCAACGCTCCGTTCTTTTGCCCGCTGGCGGTGAACCACGCCTTTTATTCCGGTGTCAAGTACCATAAGAGTACATTCCCTGCATAAAAGGCTTGTTTTCCTTGCCAGAGGACAAAATTTCCGAAGCGGCGCATGACTGAAGGAATATTGTCCTGTAGGTATATTCGTCCGTATTTGTAAAGAGAGTCTCCACGTAAGGTGGCCCAGCCTTATGGATTTTGATCAAATTTCCATTCTGAGTCCGCTGGAGCTCTCCCTGCGGGTGGCGAGCCTAGCGACCCTGATCTCCTTTGTGGCGGCCACGCTCATGGCTTGGCTGGTGGCGCGGAAGAGAGGTCCCCTGCCCGCGCTGCTAGATGCGGTCTGCACCCTGCCTCTGGTACTGCCCCCCACAGTGCTGGGCTACTATCTGATCCTACTGGTGGGGCGGCGCGGCCTGTTCGGCCAGTGGCTGGCCGATGCGGGCATCAGCTTGATTTTTTCCTGGCAGGGGGCGGTGGTGGCGGCCACGGTGGTGGTCTTTCCCCTGATTTACAAATCCGCGCGCGCGGCCCTGGAGCAGGTGGATCCGCACCTAGAGAACGCGGCCCGCACTCTGGGGTCTTCGGAATGGCGGGTGTTTGCGAGTGTGTCCCTGCCTCTGGCATGGAAGGGCATTTTCGCCGGGCTGATGCTGGCCTTCGCGCGCGGCATGGGCGAGTTCGGGGCCACGCTGATGATCGCGGGCAGCATTCCCGGCAAGACCCAGACCCTGGCCCTGGCCATTTACGACGCCTTTCAGGCTGGCAACGACGCTCAGGCGGTCTGGTTGGTGCTGATCACCTCCGCTGTCTGCGTCAGCCTGCTTATGGCGGCGGAATTGCTTCTAAAACTGAAATGGAAAAGACGGTCGCGATGATTTCTCTGCGCCTGCGGAAAGCCTTTCGGAATACGGACACGCCTTTCAGCCTGGATGTGGCCTACGAAATCGGCGACAGCCAGAAACATGTGGTGCTTTTCGGTCCTTCCGGTTCGGGCAAAAGCCTGACGCTGCAATGTCTGGTCGGGCTTACCCGGCCGGATTCCGGATATATCCGTCTGGGCGATCGCGTCTTGTACGACGGTGCGGCCAGGGTTTGCGTGCCCGCCCGCCGCCGTCGCATCGGCTTCATGTTTCAGGATTACGCGCTCTTCCCGCATCTGAGCGTGCTTCAGAATGTGGCCTACGCCCACACCGGATGCTGGCCCTGGCGGATTTGCGCGACGGCGCGGGCCAGGGCCCAGGCCATGCTGGAGCGCTTCGGCATCGGGCATCTGGCCCGCCATCTGCCCGTCCAGCTCTCGGGTGGCCAGCGCCAGCGTGTGGCT
>APFI01000332.1 GCA_000403945.1 Desulfovibrio sp. Dsv1 | reverse complement strand
GTCGCTGTCCGGATCGGATGCATCCTTTTGTGGGCTTCAGTTTCGTGACCACACTATCCAGGGTGACGCTAAGCGGGATTTTTCTTTCCGCAGTGGGCAGCGAAGTGCCACCGGAATATGTTTTCATGACCGATCCATGTTCCGAGGGAAGCCCCTTGCAGAGCGTACGGGTTACAGCGCACACCAAGCCAAGGGACACGCTCCAATGAAAGGCTGACGCTCCGCCCCGGCAGGAACTTGCCTCAAGTCCCGTCCGTCTGTATAAAGATAGAGTGGCCGCCCCAGAGTTACCTGACGCGAGGCGCGGCCAAGGAGTATTCCATGTCCCCTTTCACAAAAAACAGCGAGGTCACTTCCCTCATTCTGGACAGTCTGCCCATGGGCGTGCTGTTTTGCGACATGGGCGGAGTCATCCGTTTTGTGAACAAGGCCTATGCCGATCTGCTGGGCCAGCAGCCCGACGAACTGCTGGGGCGCGACATCACCGAGATCATCCCCCATTCGCGCGCGCACGTCGTGTTGCGCGACGGCCGGGCTGAAATGGGCGAACTCTGCCAGCTCGGCCCGGACAACGCCCTGCCCGTAATAGTCAACCGGATTCCAGTGCGCAACGGCCAAGGGCGGCTGGCGGGCATGGTCTCGCAGGCTATTTTCAACGATCCTGAGGAGCTGAAAAAACTCTCCTCAAAAATCGACCATCTGGGGCACACCCTCAATCAGTACAAACGCCGGATCAAGGCCAGCCTGTCGCCGCAGTACAGCCTGCGCAGCATTCTGGGCGAAAGCGCGCCCATGCGCCGCCTCAAGCAGCAGGTGCAAAGCTACGCCCAACTGGATGCACCGGTGCTGATTCTGGGAGCCACAGGCGCGGGCAAGGAGCTGTTCGCCCACGCACTGCACGCCGAAAGCCCGCGCGCCGAAGGCCCACTGGTCAGCATCAACTGCGCGGCCATCCCCAAGGATCTCTTTGAATCCGAACTTTTTGGCTATGCGCGCGGTGCGTTCTCCGGAGCGCATCAGGACGGCAAGATCGGCCAGATTGAACTGGCCGACAAGGGTACCCTCTTCCTGGACGAAATCGGAGAAATGCCGCCCGAAATTCAGGCCAAGCTGCTGCGCGTTCTGGAAAGCCGCAGCATCTGCCGGGTGGGTTCGGTCAACGCCCGTAATGTGGACTTCCGCTTGGTGGCGGCCACCAACCGAAATATCTCGGCCATGCTCAGCGCGGGCTCCTTCCGCGAGGATCTCTACTACCGCATCAACACCTTTGTGCTGGAAATTCCGCCGCTGAGCGACCGCGCGGGTGACATCCTGCCCATCGCCCGCTACGTGCTCTCGCGCATGGGACTGGAGCATCTGAGATTTTCGCCGGAGGCCGAGGCGGCCATGCTGGCCTTTTCCTGGCCGGGCAACGTGCGCCAGCTGCACAATGCCGTGGTCCATGCGGCCACCATGCGCCACGGCGATCTGATCGAGGTGGACGACTTCCCGCCGGACACACTGCCCAGCGCGGACCTGCCCCTGCGCACTGTGGCCGCCGGGGATCTTTCCGGCATCATGGCCGACACCGAGGCCGTGGTCATCCGCAAGGTGCTGGCCGAGCAGGGTGGCAACGTCTCGCGCACGGCGCGCACGCTGCATATCGCGCGCGCCACCCTCTATGAAAAATTGCGCAAGTACGGCATCAACCGCCACTGAGGCGGCCCCGTCCTTTCCGTTTTCTCCGCACAAATGAACGGGAGGTCCCGCACCTTTCGGCGCGGCCTCTCGGCAAAACGCGGCATCCCGCGCCCAAACCTAGTTCAGACGAATTAGCGCTTGCGGACAACGGCGGCCATCCCGTTGCCGACGCCGCCGGAGCGCGCTGGGAGTTGGCTGACCGCGTTATTATCGGGAGTGACCGCCACCCGGAGACGCGAGGTGGGCGTGACCATGCGGTGCCGCTGGATACACGGGGCGGGCGTTTGACGCGCGGGCTTTCGGGATCTGGGCGCACCGGGGCGGCCGCATCATGGCTGAGGATTGCCTGTTTGCGGTCTGGCGGCCAGCCCACGCCGCCGCAACCGGCGCTGGATACAAGTGGAGGGGTGCAACGGGTTCATGGCGTATGACAGGGCGCTGCATATGGAGCCCGCCTGCCCGGACATACGCGATTTTTTGGGCATGAGCCTGTCAAAGTGTTTCCACGCTATGGCGCAGGTCTTCACTTTTTGACAATCGAAGAGAAGAATAAAAGGATTTTTTGCCAGAGGCGGGGCGTTGACGCGCCTCCATCGGCGCGGCAGTCAATCGCCGCGCCACAGCCCCGCCTGGCGCTCACAACGTCATGCGGAGTATCCGCCTGTCGCGTTTTCGGTGAAAGACCTCTACAGGATATGCGAATATTGCCAAGATATGTTCACCGCAATGTACAGCTTGTGCGCGGGAAAGGCGCCGAAGCACAAGTCTCGTTTCAAATCCGGACTGTTCAGCCTCGACGCCACTGCCATCAGGCTTTGTCTGTCGCTTTTTCCCTACCACATCTTGCTGAGATTTTGGACTTTTTTAGTTGGCCTTAGCCGGACAGCATTGAGTCAAGACCCTAAATCAAGAACTGGTACATTTTTGCTTGGCTCGTCGCCGCTCTCCACTCTCGACTCCGCGCGCGGCTTCCGGCATACTGGGCGGTACGACGCTCAATCCCAAGCGGAGACAATCATGCTCAGCGTGTTTGACCTGTTCAAAATCGGCATCGGCCCCTCCTCGTCCCACACCGTCGGCCCCATGCTGGCGGGCAAAGCTTTTGCCGACGAACTGTACGACAAGGGTTTGCTGGAGAGCACGACCCGCGTCCAGCTTGATCTTTACGGGTCTCTAGCACTCACCGGTGACGGGCACGGTACCATGGGCGCGGTGCTCAGCGGTCTGGAAGGGGCAGAGCCGCACAGCGCGGAACCAGCGCGTCTGGCCGAGCGGACCGGTGCGCTGAAGCGCAATGCGGATCTGCTGCTGGCGGGCGAACGGTCTGTGCCTTTCGTCTATGAACGGGATATGCTGGTGCACAAGGGGTTCTTTTTGCCCCGCCACTCCAATGCACTGACGCTCACGGCCGCTGACGCCGACGGCGCGACCCTTTTGACCAAGACGTACTATTCCATCGGCGGCGGTTTCATCCGCACAGAGGAGGACTTCGACGCCCCGCAGGAGGAATACCCCACGCCGCCTTACTCTTACGCCACAGCTGGCGAACTCTTCTCCATCTGCGAACGGAAAGGCAAAAGCATTGCGGACATTGTGCTGGCCAACGAGATTTTCTGGCGTTCAGAGGCGGAGGTGGCCGCGCGCATGGCGATCATCATCGCCACCATGCGCGACTCTGTGGAGCGGGGCTGCTGCACGGACGGCGTGCTGCCCGGCGGCTACAAGGTGCGGCGCAGGGCTCCCAATCTGCTGCGCAAGGTCAGCGCTCTTCAGGCTACGGGCCGCCGCGACCTGAGCCTCTGGCCCATGCTTTACGCCTTTGCCGTGGCCGAGGAAAACGCCTCGGGCGGGCGCATCGTCACCGCGCCCACCAACGGCGCGGCGGGCGTCGTGCCCGCAGTGTTGATGTATTATACCAACTTCTACCCCCGTGCCACGGAACAGGGCGAACGTGACTTTCTACTCACGGCCGGAGCCATCGGCCTGTTTTACAAGCTGAACGCCTCCATCTCCGGCGCGGAGGTGGGCTGTCAAGGCGAGGTGGGCGTGGCATGTTCCATGGCCGCCGGGGCCTATTGCGCGGTGACCGGCGGCAGCGTGAAACAGGTGGAAGTGGCCGCCGAAATCGGCATGGAGCACAACTTGGGGCTGACCTGCGACCCAGTGGGCGGCTTGGTGCAGATTCCCTGTATCGAACGCAACGGAGTGGCCGCCGAACGCGCCGTGAACTGCGCCCAGCTTTCCCGCTTGGAGGACGGTCGCCAGCGCGTGGTTTCGCTGGACAAGATCATTGAAGTCATGTATCATACGGGAATTGATCTGCAGGCTCGCTACAAGGAAACCTCGCTGGGCGGTCTGGCGCAAGCCATCGGCGAGGCTTATCGGAGTTGACCGGACCCCATGCTGTAATACTCGCCGTTTTCCCGGCACAATTGCTGTTTGGCGTCGTAGTAGGCGAACGTATCGAATTTCGCGCTTGGGTCAATACTATCTGTCCCTAGGCGTTGACTTCATTGTGCCGTAAAGATGGTAGTGTTTCCAGATTGACATGCCCGCGTCATGAATCGCCTTGCTTGTCCACGCGGATGCCCAGTTGCCGTTTCCCACAGCATTAAGAGCTTCTGTTTTATGGTACGCCTGTCCGCGCCCCGTTACCGTGAACCGGATTTTCCTTCGCCTGGGGGCAGGTATTGAAACTGACAACCTCCCTGTTTCAAATGGCGCAAGTTCACAACCGTCTGACGAACAGCTTACGTTTCTAAAACAGCAGGACAACCAAAGGCGCAGGAACGGGATCGTGCCGCAGAGCGCGTGCATATCCAAGTATTGCATGAAAAAGCCAGAAGCGCATGGATTTGGCGGTCTCTTGTCGTGGCCGGGTTTCTTCTTGCCGCTCTTTGGCTGGACAAGGAAGAATTCCTGACAGAAGCACTGCGCTACCTTGCAGTCCTTTTCGGAGGTGGCGGCATAGGCTATCTGTATGGCTACCGCAAAGGTCAGAACAGACCAAGACCTTGACGGCGCGTTGGGTAAAAACAGATCAGAGTTTCACGTTAGGGCGAATTCATTCGAATCCGCCTTTTCTTTATGCCCTTGCGGCAGGTTTCGCGCCCTGGTCCAAAACGCCGTCCAGGCGCGGCCCGGTTGTTTCCGGGCGTACCCTCGCACGCGACACCTGCAGGGCGGGAGCTGCCCGTGGCCATCAGGACTGGCGTGGTCGTCGGGATCGGTTGTCAATGAACGGGCAACTGGTTGCCGTTGGATTGACGATTGACAAATTTTCAATCTATAGTCAAGCAGGATTTTTAAAAAAGATGAAGATTCTTTTTCCTGTTATGGCTACCGTATTAAGGGGGTAGCCATGAACGAGGAGCTGCAACGCATGATTGAACAGGCGATCATTGGAATACTGGTTGAACGTCGAAAAAGCCTTGGCATGTCGGCTGAAGATCTTGGCAAGAGGGTATTCCCCGGAGCCTCCAACGCCCGCATGAAGGTACAAACGCTCACACAAAGGCAGGGCAACGGAAAGCCTCGAAACCTCAAGGTCGGAGAATTCGTTAACCTCTCTAGGGCACTTGAGCTAGACCCTGTGCGAGTATTGAGCAAGGTTCTAGAGCAATTTGAGGAAACGCGTATTTAACACCATAATTTTTCATCTGGGTTAAGATTTATTTTTTGTCTTTTCCCCTTGATATAAGATTAAAAATAAATCTATACTGTTTTCACCGACACGGGGAAGGCCCAGCCAGCCCCGGCGCTCCCGGAGCACACACGGCGGAAGCATCTGGACAAACGCCGTGAAAATGGCTATCTAGAGGGTGAGGCAAGGATGAAATACTGGGGAACATGGTTTTTGACATTTGGTGCTGGCTGCATGATTGGCGTGGTCATTTCCCCGGCAAGCTGGGGAGCCGCCATTGTGGGCGCTGCGCTTACAGCCGACGGGCTACAAGCCCGCCACGGCCCCACGGATGAGAGCAGCATCCGCAGAGAATCCGCCTGTATTCGTGTCTCCGGGAGAGACGGGCGCGTTGGGGCGCAACCCCTTTAGCACCATGAAGAGGAAAAGTTTCGACAATGTGACCCCGTTCAACGGCGATTCCCTGACCATCCCTTCCGAAATGCCCACCGAAACTGTGGACGCCATCCTGACAGACCCGCCGTATTCCAGCGGCGGCATGAGCACATCCGCAAGACATGCCGATCCGGCCGACAAATACCAGTCGAGCGGCTGCAAGCGCCATTACCCGCCATGCCGGGCGACGCCAGGGATCGGCGCAGCCGGACCATGTGGTGTACGAGTGCTGGCGCGTGGCGCGTGCCGGAGCGCCCCTGATGGTGTTCACGGACTGGCGTCAGCTGCCCGCCCTGACAGACGCCGTGCAGGGCGCGGGCTGGAAATGGCTGGGCATCGTGCCCTGGAACAAGCGGAGTGCCCGCCCGCAGATCGGCAGGTTCCGCCAGCAGTGCGAGCACGTTCTCTGCGCCTGCAAGGGCAGCCTGACCCTCGCAACGCGCTCATGCCTGCCGGGCCTGTATTCCTGCCCCCGTCATCGCCAAGCAGAAGGTGCATCTGACAAGCAAGCCCGTGGCCCTCATCCATGATCTTCTGGCCATTGCCAGCCCCGACAGCATTGTGCCTGACCCCTTCATGGGCAGTGGTTCGGTTGGTGTGGCCTGCCGCGAATCAGGCCGGAGCCATGTGGGCATAGAACTGTCCGAGGAATACTACGCCATCAGCCGTGACCGTATCCTCCAGACCGAGAAAAAATCATGGGGAAAATCGGGAGGGAAAAAGTCTACCAGCAAGGAACGTGCCAAAGTCAAAAATCGGCATTGGCACGTTCTCAGGTAGCGTGACGAAAATTCTCATCTTGCGCGACAGCTCACACTCGTCGCCTGTCATGCGCATCTTCCGCAACGCTATAACATGCGACAGGCATTCTCCCCCGTGAGAATGTCGCGGCAGCGCCCCGGCCGCGAGCTCCTGTCAGCAAGAGTCTCAACGCCTCCTTGCAGATAGCGGATCATCCACTTTCTGACAGCGCGTATGCTTACGCAAAAGCCGATGGCAACTTCGTATGTGCACGTTGCCCACAAACGGCTGGGCCGCCTTTGGCCGTTTTCTAAAGGATTTTGTCTTGCAAAAGCAAAACGCAATCCACTGATTTATTTTCCAGACATACTTCAAACAATCTATGATAGCAAGCTGCGTACTTGCGGAAAAAGCCTTGCGCCGTTCAGCGCGGGGCTTAATGTTGACAAGCGCAATGTGGTTCAGCGCACGACCCGACGAACGGAAATCAGCTTGCTGCGCCAGTAGGGAATGTTCATGCTTTCCATGCGCACGCGTTCCCCCCGGCGCGGGCTGTGAATAAAAGAGTCACCGCCTGCGTAAATGCCGGTATGCAGGCCGCGTGGGCTTTGCCCTGTGCGGAAAACCACAATGTCGCCAGGCCGGGCCAGATTTTTCGGCACGGGCTGACCGGCCCGGGCCTGATCCATCGTGATTCTGGGCACATTCAGACCGTTTTGCCGGTAGGCCCACCAGATCAGGCCCGAGCAGTCAAAGCCTTTTTGGGGTGAGGCACCGCCCTGCCGGTATTTTTTGCCCATCTGACTGTAGGCGGTATGCACCACTTTTTGCGCCTTAACAGGCGCCGGACCGTTATCCACCGGCCGGAACAAACCACAGCCCGTCAACAGCGCCGCCAGTAACAGCCCGAGCACGCAAACGCGCCAGAAACGCATAGATATGTGACATGTTCTTTCCATAAAATGTCTCGATAATGTATAGAAAATTTTAATGCTGTATTAAAAGCATCAAAATATTGCTATTGATTCTTTCGGTATATCACATAAAAACTTAAGCTGAAAAAGCAATACAACCGGGTGACAGAAAAGTCGAAATCGGAAAGAAGTTGTGGAAACGCTGTCCGGGGACATAAAAGAGGCCCCCGCACTGCGGGGGCCTCTCATTTCATGCGCGTTTTCAGCGTCCGGAGGAATTACTTGGTGGAGGTCAGGCGTTCCTGTCCATCCCAGACCTGATCAGCCCTGGACAGCACAGGAAGCAGCTTTGTCCAAGGATGCTTCTGCAGGAATTCGGGATCCTGCTGCAACTTGCGGCTCATTTCAAGAATAGGCGGCACGATCTTTTCGATATCCCCGGCCAGCGCTGGGGCAATGCCGTAATTGGTGGCCTGACCGGCAAGGTCCACAGCCTTCTGGCTGCATTCCATGGAGGTCATCAGCGTGTCCAGAGTCTTGGCCGGATTATGGAAGCCCACGCTGTTCTCGGCGGAAACGTAATCCCAGAAAAGCTGGCCCTTGCGAACCATTTCCCTGGCCTCGGTCATCAGTGTGTCGTAGTCGACCGCGCGTTCGCCGGCATAGCTGTTGGCCAGGCGCACGGCCTCATGAGCCTTGACCGAAAGCGCTTCGGCCTTCAGCAGCTGGTCAAACGCCTTCTGCTGGGTGTAGATCACCCTCTGGCGCAGGTATTCCGGCGTCTTGTCGGCATGACACTGACGGCATGCGCGCATTTCTCCGTCCTTCATGGGCGAGGTCATCCAGTGGCTGGACATCTTCTTGCCGTCCACACGCTGGTAGGGCATGTGGCAGTCCGCGCAGGAAACGCCGGCCGCGCCGTGCGGGCCGTCCTGAAAAGTTTCAAAGTCGGGATGCTGCATCTTGATTACCGGCACCTTGGATGCGGCATGCACAAAGTCCACGAACGGGCCGGGCTTGCCGTTGGCGTCCTTTTTGCCGTGCCCCTTGTAGTACTGATAAATGTCTTCAGGGTTAAAGCCGTTGTCCCACGGGAAGACCGGGCGCAGCTCCGGCCCGTTGTCAGGATGGGTGAAGTAGTATTCCACGTGGCACTGAGCGCAGACCAAAGTGCGCTTCTTGTTACGGGAAAGCTTGTTCCAGTCCTGGTTGGTGCGCTTCAGCCAATCCTGCAGCGGTTCGGAATAAGGCCGCAGTTCCATGGTCTGGGGGTCGTGACAGGTGGAGCATGAATGCTCTCTTCCCTGGCGTCGATCTTGTCCTTGCCGCGAAACTCGTTGACGTCCTTGGACCAGAAGTCGTTGCCGTACTGCTTGATCCAGGTCATCATCTTGGGCGTTTTGCAGTTCCAGCATGTGGCGGGCATCAAACCCTTGCCGTCGGTACCGTAACGGTTCAGCCGGTCAATGTTGACAAAATCCTCCATCGCATGGGTGTGGCCGCGGGGTTCATTATATTCATACATGAACTGGTAGCCCAGCCAGAGATTTTTCAGATAGGGCTGGGCGTGCTTGAAACCCCTGGGCAAAGGATTGACGTTGTCGTTCTTGTGATAGGCGATGGAGCCCTTGTAGTCGGTCATCACCTCAGATTCGTTGTTTTTCTGATACGAGGCGTACTGAGCGGGAAATTCGGCCTTGAACGCCGACATGCGGGTTTCGTCCGCTTTGATGTTGGTCTTGTAGGCGGGGGCCTTCAGTTCCGTCGAAATATCATTGCAGCCGCTGAGCAGCGCTGCTCCCAACAGCACCGACACGGCCAGGGCCATACTGCAAATATGCTTATTCATACGCTACCGTCCTTGTGCTGATGGGCTTGTGGCGCATATGGGCCACATTGCGATGGCAGTCAACGCAATAAGGTTTTGCGTTCATGCTGGCCACGTTGACGTTGGTCTGGGCGTGACAGGCCTTACAGTTTGCATTGACCACGTCGCGTGTGGTCACACTGGCCGGATACGGCACGTCCTTGCCCGACAGATTGCCGATGAAGTCACTCAGGCCCGCTTGCGCCTTGAACGGCAGCTTGGCCAGCAGATTGTGCGGGGCGTGGCATTCATTACAGGAACGGTCAGCGTGCGTGCCCAGCTTGTGGGTCACGGCCGCCTCCTGCATGATGTGACAACTGGCGCAGAACGGGCGCTGATCCGTTGCCGTCATGGCATAGGCCAGCGCGCCGAAAAGCGCCACGCCCACCGCAACGCCGCCCAACAGCCATTTAAGCCAGGGTCCATTGCGGGGTGCTGTTCCCATAGAAGCCTCCTTCTCTCATTCCGACATTGCCGTCCCCGTGACGGCGTTGTTCTACTTATAAATCAAGGGATATTCCAAGGCAATGCTGTCCGGCTAAGGCCAACTAAAAAAGTCCAAAATCTCAGCAGGATGTGGTATGGAA
>APFI01000331.1 GCA_000403945.1 Desulfovibrio sp. Dsv1 | reverse complement strand
CCGGCTTCCGCTTCCGCGGCGGGCGGGACAAGAGGGCGTGGCGTTGACGCGCCCTAGGAAGCCCTGTCCCCGGAAAGGCGCCGCTCCCCGTTCGCGGCCCCGGCGCTGTCGCCGTAGAGCAGCACCGGCTCCCTGCCCTTCTCGATCACCGCCCGGTTGATCAGGCATTCCCTGACATTGGGCATGGAGGGCAGCCTGAACATGATGTCCAGCATGATCTTTTCCATGACGTTGCGCAGGCCGCGCGCGCCGGTCTTGCGCTCAATGGCCCTGGCCGCAATGGCCTTGAGGGCGTTGGGCGTGAAGCGCAGGGTCACGTTGTCCAGTTCGAAGAGCTTCTGGTACTGGCGCACCAGGGCGTTTTTGGGCTCGGTGAGAATGCGCACCAGATCCGGCTCGTCCAGTTCGTCCACATGGGTGATGATGGGAATGCGGCCCACGAATTCCGGAATCAGGCCGAACCGGACCAGATCCTGCGGATGGATTTTTTCCAGCAGTTCGGCCAGGGGCATGTCCCCGCCGGCGCGCACCCTGGCCCCGAAGCCCATGGATCCGCCGCTCATGCGCGATTCCACAATCTTGTCCAGGCCCACGAAGGCACCGCCCACGATGAACAGGATGTTGCCCGTGTTCATGCGGATGAATTCCTGCTGCGGGTGCTTGCGCCCGCCCTTGGGCGGAATGTTGGCCTCGGTGCCCTCGATGATCTTCAGCAGGGCCTGCTGCACGCCTTCGCCGGACACGTCGCGGGTGATGGACGGGCCGTCGCCCTTGCGCGAAATCTTGTCGATTTCGTCAATATAGATGATGCCCTTGCCGGCGGATTCCAGATCATAATCCGCGTTCTGGAGCAGCTGGACCAGGATGTTTTCCACATCCTCGCCCACGTAGCCGGCCTCGGTGAGAGTGGTGGCGTCGGCAATGGCGAAGGGCACGCGCAGCACCCTGGCCAGGGTCTTGGCCAGCAGGGTCTTGCCACTGCCCGAGGGCCCCACCAGCAGGATGTTGCTTTTTTCCAGTTCCACGTCCCGGCCCAGGGCGTCGGCGCAGAACACGCGCTTGTAGTGGTTGTGCACGGCCACGGAAAGAATTTTCTTGGCCTCGTGCTGGCCGATGACGTATTCGTCCAGCCGGTCCT
>APFI01000330.1 GCA_000403945.1 Desulfovibrio sp. Dsv1 | reverse complement strand
CGGGACGGAGGCGAGGGGGGCGGCGTCGGGACTGAACGGGGTGAAAGCCGAACATGCCGCATGGCGGCAGGTGCAAGATGACATGGAGGCATGGGGAAGGCAGGTTGACGCGGCACGGAACGGCGCCATTCATCCCAGACAAATGCTGACTGTCGGCCAGACGCCCGCTGTGCTGCAAAAGTTGGGCGCTCCCGATCTTGCCATGACCATGGCGCAGAATGTCCTGCACAAGATCGGAGAGGGCGGCAAGCATGGTCTGCCCGACGCACTGGTTCGCCGCCTGCCCGCCTTGCTGGCGGAACCTGTCATGGTTTTCCGTTCCGGTACGCAAGCTAACAGTCTTGTGGCGTTGCTGGAAACGGTTCATAACGGCATGCCTGTCGTGGCTGCCGTCCATTTGGACGTGGCACGGGGCAGTGTTCATATTAATGAACTCTCCAGCGTCTATGGCAAATCCAATGACGGGTTAGGATGGATAGCCAATGAAATTCGTGCTGGACGCCGTGTATATGCGGACAAAACAAAAATCCCCGCATGGAGGCGAGGATTCATGAAGGACCATGGAAGCCGACGCATGTCCGGGCTCCAATTGCCCGGGGCCTTCGTACTTCCGAATGATCCTCGTGGGGTTAAGATACTCACAGAAAA
>APFI01000329.1 GCA_000403945.1 Desulfovibrio sp. Dsv1 | reverse complement strand
TTTCTTTCGTTTACCTGGCAGCCTCAATGATTTGGATCAGATGGTTTGCAAACATACCCTAGGAAGTAAGAACAGCTGGTTTCCGCCCGCCATGAGGCGGGCGGTCTCATCCCCGGCGGCTGAGCACGGCCAGACGCGCGGCCCTGGCACTGCCGTAGCGCAGTCGCCACCAGAAACGCCGCGCGCGCAGGCGGGCGCGGTCCAGGCAAAGGTAGACCACGGGGGTGGTATACAGGGTCAGCGCCTGACTGACCAGCAGGCCGCCCACAATGGTGATGCCCAAGGGCTGGCGGATCTCCGCGCCGTCGCCCTGACCCAGGGCCAGGGGCACCGCGCCGAGGATGGCCGCCGCCGTGGTCATCATAATGGGCCGGAAACGCAACAGGCAGGCCTCGTAAATGGCCTTGTCCGACGGCAGGCGGCGAACGCGGGTAGCGTCCAGGGCGAAGTCAATGAGCATGATGGCGTTTTTCTTGACGATGCCCGCCAGCAGAAGCACGCCGATGAGCGCTATGACGCTGAACTCCATCTTAAAAAGCATCAGGGAAAGCAGAGCCCCGCCGCCCGCCGGCGGCAGTGTGGAAAGGATGGTCAGGGGGTGGATCAGGCTTTCATAGAGGACGCCTAGTACGATATACAGAGCGACCAGGGCGGCCAGAATCAGGATGATCTGGCTGCTCATGGTGTCGCTGAACATCCTGGCCGCGCCCTGGAAGCTGCCCACGATGGAGGAAGGCATGCCGATTCTGACCCGCGCCTCGGCAATGGCCGCCTGCGCATCGGAAAGCGCGGCCCCCCGGGACAGATTGAAGGAAATGGTCACGGCGGCGAACTGGCCCTGATGCGCCACGGAGGGGGGCGCGAAGGCCGGGCCCACGCTGGCCACGCTGAACAGAGGGACCAGACCGTCCTTGCCCGGCAGGCGCACCTTGTCCAGGGCCTGCGCGCCTTCCAGCCAGTCCGGGCCATATTCCAACACCACGCGGTACTGGTTCTTGTCCTGATAGATGGTGGATACCTGGCGCTGGCCGAAAGCGTTGCTCAGGGCCGCGTCCACTTCACGCATGCTCAGGCCCAGGCGGGCCAAGGCGTCGCGGCTGACTGTAATCATGGTCTGGAGCCCGCGCTCCTCAATGTCGCTGTCCACATCCTTGAACAGGGAACCCTTGGCCAGCGCCTCCTGCAGACGGCGGCCCCAGGCGCGCAGTTCATTGAGGTTGTCGGCCTGCAGGGTGTACTGATACTGGGAACGCGCGCTGCGCCCGCCCATCATGATATCCTGGGCCGGTTGCAGAAAAATCTGCAAACCCGGCTCGGAGGACAGCTTGCCGCGCAACCGCCCGATGACCGCCTGCGCGCCGCTCTTGCGTTCTTCCAAGGGGTTGAGCGAAATAAACACCCCGCCCCCGCCACGCCCCCCGGAAATATGGGCCGAAACCTGTTCCACGGCCGGGTCCGCGCGGATCACATTGACCAGTTTTTCCAGTTTGGCCTGCATGGCCTGAAAAGAGGCGCTCTGGTCCGCCCGGATGTCGCCCATGATCACCCCGGTGTCCTGCTGGGGGAAAAAGCCCTTGGGCACCGCGATATACAGCCAGATGTTACCCGCGATGACCAGCAGCAGTGAAAGGATGGTCAGGCGCGGGTGGCGCAGCACCACGGCCAGGCTGGCGGCATAGCCGCGCTGCATGCCCGCCAGCATGCCGCCCCAGGCCCGGCCCACGCGCGTATACCATTGCCGCAGCGGACGCAGAAAGCCCGTGCGGGATCGCGGCAAACGATTCTTGCGCCAGCCCAGGTCCACGCCGGACGGCCGCAGCAGCTTGACGCACATCATGGGCGTGGTGGTCAGGGAGACCAGCATGGACACCAGCACCGCCGTGATCAGCACCACGGAAAATTCCCGGAACAGCCGCCCCACAATGCCGCCCATGAACAAAATGGGCGTGAACACGGCCACCAGGGAAATGGAAATGGAAATGACGGTGAAGCCCACCTCGCGCGCGCCCCGCAGGGTCGCGCGCAACGGGTTTTCACCCATCTCCAGGCGGCGGACGATATTTTCCAGCACCACAATGGCGTCATCCACCACAAAACCCGTGGACACGGTGAGCGCCATGAGTGAGAGATTGTCCAGGCTGTAGCCGCAAAGATACATGACCCCGAAGGTGGCGATAAGCGAGACCGGCGCGGCCACAGCCGGAATGCTGGCGGCCCTGGCGTTGCACAGAAACAGAAAGGTCACCAGCGCCACCAGGCCCATGGCCAGCATGAGACTCTTTTCCACCTCGCGCAAAGAGGCGCGGATGGTCAGGGAGCGATCCATGCGCAGCGTCAGGTCCGCGCTTTCCGGCAGCCAGGAGCGCAGTTGCGGCATCATGGCCTTGACCCGGTCCACAGTCTCGATGATGTTGGCGCCGGGCGAACGGAAGACGATCAGCAAGATGGCCGGTTTGCCGTTGGCCACAGCCATGTTGCGCACGTCCTGCGAGGAATCCTCCACCCGGGCCACGTCCGAAAGGCGGATGGTCCCGCCGTCCTTCTGGACCACGATCAGCGGCTTGTAGTCCTCGGCCTTCAAAAGCTGGTCGTTGGCCCCCACCAGCCAGAAATTTTTGTCGTTCTCCAGCATGCCCTTGGGCAGAAAGGCGTTGGCTGCGGCCAAGGCCTTGCGCACATCCTCGGTGCCCACCCCCGCACGGTTCAGGGCGTCGGGGATGGCCTCCACCCGCACGGCGGGCAGGGCTCCGCCGCCCACGGAGACCTCGCCCACGCCGGGAATCTGCGAAATCTTCTGGGCCAGCACCGTGGAAGCCGCGTCGTAAAGCTGGGCGCGGGTCAGCACGTTTGAGGTGATGGACAAGATCATGATCGGCGCGCCCGAGGGGTTGACCTTGCGGTAGGAGGGGTTGGACGGCATGGTCGGCAGGGTTGAGCGGGCCGCGTTGATGGCCCCCTGCACGTCGCGGGCCGCGCCGTCTATGTCCCGGTCCAGATCAAACTGCAAAATCACGTTGCTGGACCCCAGACTGCTGGAAGAGGTCATTTCCGTGACCCCGGCGATGCGCCCCAGGGCCCGCTCCAATGGGGTGGCCACGGTGGCGGCCATGGTTTCCGGGCTGGCGCCGGGCATGCGCGCGCGCACCACCACCACGGGAAAGTCCACTTCAGGCAGCGGAGCCACGGGCAGCAGGCCGAAGGCCACCATACCGGCCAGGGCTATGGCGATGGTCAGCAGCGTGGTGGCCACGGGCCGCCGGATGAACGGCGCGGAAATATTCAGCGGAATGAATTCCGGCCCGAAGCGGCGGCGCTTTCCCCCGCCCGCCTTGTCGGCGTCGCCGGGCGCGCTCATGCGCCCTCCTCCACGGGCCGCGTGCCTTGCGTGGACTTATGGCGCAGACGCAGGCTCATGCGGTCAAACCAGAGATAGATGACCGGCGTGGTGAAGAGCGTCAGCACCTGGCTCACGATCAGGCCGCCCACCATGGCCACGCCCAGGGGCCGCCGCAGCTCCGCGCCCATGCCCCAGCCGATCATCAGAGGCAAAGCCCCCAGCAGGGCGGCCATGGTGGTCATCAATATGGGCCGCAGGCGCAGCAGGCAGGCTTGACGGATGGCGGCCAACGGCGGCTTGCCCTCCCCCCGTTCGGCCTCCAGGGCGAAGTCGATCATCATGATGGCGTTTTTCTTGACGATGCCGATGAGCAGGATGATACCGATGATGCCCACCACGCCCAGTTCCATGTCCGCCAGCAGCAGAGCCAGCAAGGCCCCTACCCCGGCCGAAGGCAGGGTGGAAAGGATGGTCACCGGGTGGATGTAGCTCTCGTAAAGCACGCCCAGCACGATGTACATGGTCACGATGGCCGCCAGGATCAGCCAGATTTGGTTGTCCGTGGAGGACAGAAAGGCCTGGGCCGCGCCCTGGAACTGGGTGCGCAGGGCCGGGGGCAGGCCCAACTCCTTTTCCACAGCCAGCACCGCGTTCACGGCCGCGCCCAGCGAGGAATCGCGGGCCACGTTGAAGGAAATGGTGGCCACCGGGAACTGGCCCTGGCGCGCGATGGAAAGCTGGGCCGGGCGCTCCTCCAGCGTGGCGATGCTGGTCAGGGGCACGGGATCGCCCGAGGATCCGCGCATATGGATGTTCTCAATGGCCGCCGGGCCCAGGCGGAAGCGCGGGGCCACCTCCAGCACCACCTTGTATTGGTTGGTCTGGGTGAAGATGGTGGATATCAGACGCTGGCCCAGGGCGTCGTAGAGGGCGTTGTCGATGTCCGACATGCTGATGCCCAGCCGCCCGGCCGCGTCACGGTTGATGTTCAGCCAGGCCATGCGCCCCGGCTTCTGGAGGTCGCTGGTCACGTGCTCCAGCTCGGGCCGTTCGGACAAGGCCTGGACCACGCGCGGCACCCAGGCCTGCAACTGCTCCCGGTTCAGGGCATCCACGGTGAACTGGTACTGGGTGCGCGAGACACGGTCCTCAATGGTCAGATCCTGCACGGGCTGCATATACAGGGTCAGCCCCGGCAGGTGCACGGCCCGCGCCATGAGCCGCTTGGCAATGGCCGGGGCGCGGGCGTCGCGCTCTGAAAGCGGCTTGAGCTCCACGGTCAGACGCGAGGTGCCCAGACTCTGGTTGATGCCGTCCACGCCCACGAAAAAAATCACGCTTTCCACAGCCGGATCCCGCAGGATCATGTCCGCCAGTTCACGCTGGCGTCCGGTCATGGCCGCGAAGGAGGTATCCTGCGGGGCCTCGGCAATGCCCTGGATCACGCCCGTGTCCTGCACCGGGAAAAAGCCCTTGGGTACCACGACATACAGAATCACGGTGAGTACCAGGGTGCCCAGGGCCACGCCCAAGGTCAGGCGCTGGTGGGCCAAAACCCAGTCCAGCCGGCGCTCGTACCAGAGCAGCAGACGGATGAAGAAGCAGACCTCCTCTTTCTCCCCGGCATGGCGCTCGGGCCGCAGCATGACCGCGCAGAGCATGGGTGTGAGCGTGAGGGAGATCACCGCCGAAATCAATATGGTCACGGCCAGGGTCACGGCGAATTCGCGGAACAGCCGTCCGGCCACGTCCCCCATGAACAGCAGCGGAATGAGCACCGCCACTAGGGAAATGGTCAGGGAGATGATGGTGAAGCCGATCTGGCCCGCGCCCTTGAGCGCGGCCTGGAGGGGCCGCTCGCCCTGTTCCAGGTAGCGGGAAATGTTTTCAATGACCACAATGGCGTCGTCCACCACAAAACCGGTGGCGATGACCAGAGCCATGAGCGTGAGATTGTTCAGGGAAAATCCGGCCAGATACATGACCCCCAGCGAACCCACCAGAGACAGGGGCACTGCCAGGGCCGGGATGATGGTGGCCTCCACATTGCGCAGAAAAATCCAGATGACCCAGATAACCAGAGCCACGGCCAGCAGCAGTTCCAGTTGCACGTCATGCACCGTGGCGCGGATGGTGATGGTGCGGTCCGTAACCACGCGCACCTCCACGTTGCCGGGCAGGGTCTGCTGCAGTACGGGCAGCAGGCGGGTCACGCTGTCGGCCACGCTGATGACGTTGGCGCCGGGCTGGCGCTGCACTGAAAGCACAATGGCCGGGCGGAAGGAATCCCTGCCGTCCGCGCCCGCTGCAGCCACATAGGCGGCCAGACGCGCGTTTTCCGCGCCCTCCAGCACATCGGCCACGTCCGTGAGGCGCAAGGGTGCGCCGTCCTTGTAGCCGATGATGGTCCGGGCGTATTCCCGGGCCGAGGAAAGCTGGTCATTGGCGTCGATGGTGCTGGCCCGTTCCGGCCCGTCAAAGCTGCCCTTGGCGTCGTTGGCGTTGGCCGAGGCAATGGCCGAGCGCACGTCGGCCAGGGTCAGGCCCGCACCTGCCAGGGCCTTGGGGTTCACCTGCACGCGCACGGCCGGACGCTGCCCGCCGGACAGCGTGACCAGACCCACACCGGGCAGTTGTGAAATCTTTTGCGCCAAGCGGGTGTCCACCAAGTCTTCCAGACGGGTCAGGGGCATGGCGCCGCTGGTCACGGCCAGTGTGACGATGGGCGGGTCCGCCGGATTGACCTTGTTGTAGACCGGCGGATTGGGCAGATCGCCGGGCAGCAGGCTGTCCGCCGCGTTGATGGCCGCCTGCACCTCCTGCTCGGCCACATCCAGGGCGATGGAGAGGTCGAATTGCAAGGTGATGACCGAGGCCCCGGCCGAGGACAGGGAACTCATCTGCACCAGACCCGGCATGATGCCGAACTGACGCTCCAGCGGGGCCGTGACCACAGCCGCGATAACGTCCGGCGACGCGCCGGGATAAAGGGTCTGCACCTGAATGGTGGGATAGTCGATCTGCGGCAGGGCCGCCACCGGCAGGGAACGATAGGCCAGCAGGCCCGAGAGGAGCAGGGCCACCATCAGCAGGGAGGTGGCGATGGGGCGGAGGACGAAGATGCGGGAGAGGTTCATGACATATGCACCTTGCCGCGTCCCGACTGGAACACGGCGTATCGTGGACTATTTTTACCATGCTTTCCCGGCCGGAAGGGCAGAGGTCTGACGCACAAGTGGCATATATCATGCCTTTCGGGCATAGCGGCTTACGGCGTTCCGCCGTTTGGGCCACCTCCGGCGCGGGCAAGACCCGTCGCCCGCCGCGCCCACGTGTCACGGTGGCTATGCGGGCGGCCCAGACTTGAGCGGAGTGGAAAACGGCGCGCCCGCAGGCACACAAAACCCCGTCCGGGCGACAAGCTCCTAAAAACTGACCGCCAATTCGACGGGGAACCCTCTACTCCACCGGCTCCGCCTTCGGCGTCTCCACCGTCGCCGCCACCTTGACCTTGATGCCGTCGCGCAGCCGGTCCAGGCCGTCGACCACCACAACTTCCCCGGCCTTCAGGCCCTTGTCGATGACCGTAAGCCGGTCCGTGCTGATGCCCGGTGTCACCTCGCGCACATGGGCGATATCGTCGCCCTTGTCATCCTTGCTCACCTCATAGACGTAGTAACCGCGCGAACCCAGCTGCACCGCCGAGGCCGGAATGGTCACGGCATCCCTGAGCATACGGACCATCAGTCGGGCGTTGACGAACTGGTTGGGATAAAGCGTTTCGTCCTGATTGGGAAAACGGGCCTTGAGCCTGACCGTGCCCGTGGCCGCGTCGATCTGGTTGTCCAGGGACAGCAGGGCGCCCACAGCCAGCAGATGCTTCTGTTCCCTGTCCCAGACCTGCGCTGGCAGAGGCGGCAGGGAGGACTTTTTCTCGCGCTGCCGCAAGGCCTGCGCCACCAGGGGCACCTGACTTTCCGGCAGGGTAAAGAGCACGTCGCAGGGGCTGACCTCGGTGATGCGCACCAGGCCGTCGCCGTCCGAACTCTTGATCTGATTGCCCTCATCCACGTTGCGCAGGCCCAGTCGACCGCCCACGGGCGCGGTGATCCGGCTGTACTCCAATTGCAGACGGGCCGAATCCACGGCGGCCTTGTCCGCCTCCACCGTACCTTCATACTGGCGCACCAGAGCGCACTGGGTCTCGTACTGCTGGGCTGCGATAAAGTCGTCCTTGGCCAGCTTGGCGTAGCGCGTCAGGTCGCGGCGGGCGTTGTCCAGCTGGGCCTGATCCTTGGCCAGATTGCCCTGGGCTTCGTCCAGAGCCGCCTGAAAGGGCCGCGGATCGATTTCCGCCAGCAGCTCGCCGGCCCTGACGCGCTGGCCTTCCTGAAAGTGCAGACGGACCAGTTGACCGTCCACCCGGCTTTTGACCAGAACGTCGCCGGATGGCGTCACCGTGCCCAGACCGTTGAGAAAATACGGCACATCCTGCGCCACGGCCGCAGCCACGCGCACCGGCGGCGCGTCCATCTTCATGCCGGGCCGGGCCGGGAGGCCGCCCGCGAAAAACAGACGCCAGACGATTAACAGCGCCGCCAGGGCCAGCGCCAGCCAGATATAGATACGGCGACGGCCCGTATTCCGTTGCGCCCATGCCTCCACTCTTCATCTCCTTCCACGGCGGGAACCGGAGGGAAATGCACGCGGAACACGGTTCCCGCCGGCGCGGCCATGCCGCGCTCCATCCGCCAGCCCAGATGTTCACAGGCCCGCAAAGCCAAGGAAAGCCCCAGACCGCTGCCAGCTGAACCCGCCGGATTGACGGGATCGGCCGCACCGGTGAAACCGGCGGCGCGTTCCCGCGCCTGCCGGGCCGGACCGCTCACGCCGTCCGTCCGCATGCCGCGCACCCCGCACGCGAAAATATCCAGATCTTCAGGAATGCGACCGCTGTTGCGGACTTCCAGCATTCCCGGCGTCAAACACAGATAAACGCGGCCATTCTCCGTATAGCGGCAGGCGTTGTCCAGCAGATTCTTGATAACAATGGCCGCCAGTTTCCTCTGGCCCACGCTCCACACCGCAGACGCCATGTCCGCGAAAGGCAGGACAGGCCCGCCCGCTTCCGGCGGGCATTCCTTCCCCGGCGCGGCCAGCCGCAGCATCCCGCTCCGCGCGCATTCCCGGATCAGGCCGCGCAGTTCGGAGCCAAGCTCCAGAGAATCGCGCTCAATATCCTCGGGCCGCCGCGCCAGCAGCAACAGCGCGCACCGTGGCGGACATGTGCGCCGTGGTGCGCGAGAGTCGCTCCACCACCGGGGCCAGTTCCGCGCCCGCCGGATCGGGCAACGCGGCCAGACGCTCTCCTCCGCCAAACCGCTCTTGCCCTCCGGGACGCCCGAAGCGTTCAGGCGGCCCCGCCGCAGAGGTACCCGGATGATGTACAGGACAATACAGTCAAAACAGCTCCACACTGCCATGTCCAGTCCGGCCCGACCATGCCCGGGCGCAATCCAGCTCATAACCCAGCGGTTCCAGATAGGCGGACAAATTGGCGAGGATGTCCTCATTGTCCTCAATAAACAGAAGGGAGACGGGCATGGCACACCTTGCGGCGGATTTACACCGTCAGTTTAGTCGATGAGGGCCAGAGCGTCCACTTCCACTTCATTGGGGCGCTTGCGGCTCCAGTCCGCATGCCCCATAAGGCGGACCCGGTCATGGGGCGTGACGGTGAGGTGGTCGAAAATGTCGTTTTCGATCTCCTACCACCACGCGACCGCTCTCGTCGCCGAACACATATCTGTTTTTGCGGAAGGGAATCCTTTCCAGGATATGCCCTTCCAGCACGCAGGGTGCGTCATCCCGGGCGTCCAGCACGTTCGCCGCGCGGGTCACCACGGGCGGCACGCCCGGTCCCTCAAATCCGGCGGCCCGCGCCGACACAACCGGAAACACGGCGCAAAACAATAACAGCAGCAATGCCAGTGCACGCATGTGCATGCTCCGGGCCCGGCCGGGGAGGTCTCGGGCCGCCCCGATTTCCGCCCTTGCTTACTTCAGAATTTCCAGAACCTTCACGTCAATCTTGATGGGTTCCATCATGTCCTTGTCCACCTTGCCGGACAGGCGCACCCGGGTCTGCGGGGTTACGGTGCGGCCCGCGAAAATCTCGTGGTCGATGTCCACGATGATCTGGCCCGTGGCGTCCTTGAACAGGTATTTGTCGTCGCTGCCGGCCAAGCGTTCCACGATATTGCCGATGAGCGCCACAGGCGCGTCATCCCGGGAATTCCGGGCCTTTTCCACCGTGTCGGCCTGCGCGCCGCCGGTGGGTCCCTGAAAGCCGCCCATGCTCAGGCCGGAATTGGGGCCTTCAAACGCCGCGTAAGCGGGGGCAGCCAGCACGGCCAGCATGACCAAGGTAAACAGATAACGCATTGTGTCCTCCTGTTTCATCAGTGATGGTAATTTCTTGGGGCAATCGATGGATATCTATGATTGATGCGGGAAAAATCGCTATTGCAGCAATTGCAGAACGCCCACATCCACCCGCAACGGTTTGCCGGGATATTTTTTCAGTTTTCCGAACAGCCGCACCCGGCTTTCCGGGGTGATCTCCCGCCCGGCAAAGACCTCGTGGCTGATCTCCGCCATGATGCTGCCGCTTTCATCCCTGAAACGGTATCCGCGCTCACGATGCCGGTAGTCCCATGAACGCCGTCCGGCGGCGCCGACGGTTTTGGCCCCGGAGCCGGGTTTGCCGTTTCAGCGACGGATACCGGCGCCGCCAGCAGGGCCGTCAGGGCCAGGGAAAGCAGATAACGCATGGCACCTCCTGAATTGCAGACTGGATCACGGGTTTATTTAATCCCGGCAACGTCCGCTGCCGCCCGTGAAGCCACCTTGCGCCGGAAAGCGTCAGCGCGCGTCCGCCTAGCGTGCCCAGAGAAGGCGTGTCTTTTTGAGGCATGCCAAAAGGAGAAAAGCGCACCGGCTTCAGGTTTTTTGCAAGGAAAATAAAATGCCTCCGCCCTGCCGGCGGGGATACGCGCCCTTGTGGAGCCGGCGCAAAACTGTTATCGTCTCCTCCATGAAGGAGCTTGACCCGCACATCCGCCCCTGTCTTGCCTGCGGAGGCATCAATGCCCATCTGGAATCCATGTTGCCGCCCGGCCGTCGGCAGGAAGTCTGGCGCGTGGTCTGCGCCTGCGGTCAGACCTCGCAGCAGTGGTCCGTCTCACAGGGGGCGGCCATTCGCGCATGGAACCGCAACCTGGCTCAGGAAAATGATCTGGCTTCCCTGAGCAAGGAGAACGTGGCTCCTCAAAGCCACCTCAAGAGCTGACTCCCTCTTCTTTTTCCAGACTTTTTCGGTCGGACCCGCCACGCGAGACCGGTCGTTTTACGCTGGTCTCGTTGTTTGTGCCGCCCCGCGCTGCTTCACGCTGTTTTCCGGCCGCAATCAGCGCCAAAAGGCGCGCCTTCACGGACGCGCCTTTTTTTCTGAAAATCATATAGCCTGTCAGAAGGCTTTCCGCCCGAACACGCTGTCCAGTATGGAGGGGTCACGCTTGCGCGCGGCGGCCGGGTCCACCCAGGCCAGCACCACCCGGCCCATATCCCAGGCCAGAGTGCGCGCGATGAGCCCAGACGGGTCCGCCGGATTGCGCTCCTTGATGGAAAAGAGATAAAAATCATGCACCTGGCGCGCTTCCATCGTGCCGCCCTGCGCCAAGGACCAGAGCTGGACGCCGGTTTTCACGTCATAGACTTCAAGGACCAGAGACAAGGAACTGTCGCCGCCGGAACCGCCGTCCATATAATGGTTGATATAGCCGCCCACCAGAAGCTCGGCTCCGCGCTGCCGGGCCAGGGCCAGAGCGCGAGAACGGTTAAAGGGACCGGCCTCGGGCGCGTATTCCAGAACTTCAAAGGCATTGAGCGAGAGCCAGATCTGCCAGACCTGGCGTGAGAGCATTTCACTGAAACTCACGGCGTTGCTGATTTGCTGTACGGCGCGCAAGGGCACGAAGAGCGCGCGCGGACGCTGGTCCAGCCGGCCGCGCGGGGACACATAAACGGCGGGAGGCTGGCGGCGCACGAAATTGTCGATCTGGATCTGGATGGGCGTGCTGAAATCCCCCGCCAACGATATGGAAGAGCGGCTGTCGTCCGGGCTGGTGGCGCAACCGGCGGCAAGCGCAAAAAACGGGATCAGAAACAGGGCCGGAAACAGGCCCGACAGCAAAACGCGGATACGCCGGGGCAAGGGCTTCATTGCGGTTTCTCCGAGGCTAGGCCCGCCTTCTGTACGGAGGCGAGCAAGTTTTCCCGCGCTTCGCGCAGGTTGTCGTGCAGGGCAAGGCGTCTGTCGGCAGAAATGCGGCAGAAATCCGCAGTGCGGGTCATCTCGACGAGATGCGCCATGGCCTGCGCCAGTTCCGCCAGATGACGCGCATCCAGCCCGGCTAGGGGCACGCTTCTGCCGGCAAGTTCCGCCAGATGGCCCAGTTCCGCGGCCTGGGAACGGATGCCCTTGGGCCGGATCGCCGCGCCATATTTTCGATGTTTGCAAAATTCATGCCATAAAAAGCGAACCCCCCGCCAGAACCGGGCCATGCCCATAGCCTCAGGATTTAACTGCGGAGAGCAATTGCAGGAGCATGGGAGCCATCACCAGACAGACCGGCACAAAACCCAGCAGGGTCTGCGGCCAGTTCAGGCGCAGGGCCGCGCGGCAGCCCACCGCCATGCAGGCCAGCCCCCAGATCATTCCCGCCAGGGAGCCCAAGCCCGGAATGACACAGAGCAGCGCCGGGGCCGAACTGTAAGACATGATCTGGAACACCAGGGGAAAACTTGTCCGGTCCGGCGCGACAAAACGGTAGGCCAGATGGACCAGGGCGCTGAAAACATAGAGTTGCAGGACCAGCAGGGCCGTGCGCAGCAGCAGGGTCATGGCCAGATTGGTCTGCGGAGCCAGCAGGGCCAGCATTTTCCCCAGTTGCGGATCCGTGGCCGCGCTGGGAGCCATGATGGACAGGAGCATGCCGCCCCAGAAGCGCTCCACCACTGTCTGAAAAATACAGACAACAAGGTAAAAACTCAAGGCCCGCAGTTGCGGGGCTTCCGGGTTGAGCGCGCCGAAAAAGCGCGGCGCGGCGAACATGACCTGCATGGCCGTCTGGTAAAAGGCAGCTGGCCAGCCATCGCGTCCGGGGGCCGTTTCCCAGGGATTGGCCTCAACGGCGTTCCCGGCGCCCCGCTCCGTCTCCGGATCCAAGCGGGCGGCTTCACGGGCATAAGCCCGGCTGGCTGTCCGGCGGATGTCCTCTTCTTCCGGTTCGGGCTGTTCCGGATGATCCGGCGCGGACCCGTTCCGCCGCCCGCCGCCTTCCATCGTGTCGGCGATTTCGGCCGCCGTATGTGCCGGGCCTCGGCCCGGCACAATGGCACCGGGCGGCAGAGGGTCGTCCTCACCGGGCGCGGCGGCACGCGCCGCCGGCACGTCGAGAGTTTCCAGTACTCCGGCCTCGGCCGAAAAGCGGAAGCGGCAGGCGCATTTTGGGCAGGTGGCGATGACCGCGCGGGCGGGCGGCAGACGGTCGGCGGGCAGTTCTCGGCTCAAGCCGCACTGCGGGCAGATAATATTCACTGTGGGCTCCTCTCGCGACGGCCGGGCCTGCTGAAGCCGGTCCGGCACATCTTAATACACGCCCCGGCCGCGTACGGGCGACCGGATTTCCTTTTCTCTTTATTAGCCGCTGGCAGACCCGCTGGCAAGCCCGCCTGATTCCGGCCGCCGCCCGGACGCCGGACGGCGCGATTGAAAAATTTCACATACGCTGCTTTCACCTGACACTTGCGGAAAAACAGGCGCGCAAAACTATAGAAGTCATTTCATAATTCCAGAAAAAGTCATGAAAATCGTGTCATCGAATTTCATGCGCAAATACCAGGGATTAACAGATGAACAATGGGCAATTTTGGAACCTC
>APFI01000328.1 GCA_000403945.1 Desulfovibrio sp. Dsv1 | reverse complement strand
GGCGCTGCGCGTGTCGCCGCATCCGCTGGCCGCCCGTCTGGCGCGCTTGGCCGGAGGCGCGCTGACCGCCAGCAGCGCCAATCTGAGCGGCCGCGCCCCGGCCTGTTGTCTGGAAGATCTGGACCCGGAACTGCTGGCCGCCCTGGCGGAACTGGGCGATCTGGGCGGCCTGCTGCCCGCCGTCAGTGAAGCGGAGCAGCCCTCCGGCGGCGCGCCGTCCACTCTGGCCGAACCCCTGCCGCCCGACGGGGACGGGAGGCCGCGCCTGCGTCTGCTGCGGGTCGGGGCCGTCAGTGTGCGCGATCTGGCGGAAGCGGGCTTCGTCTGCGTGGACTGAGCTCCGCGCCATCGCCTTGCGGCGCGGGCCGGACTGGCTTACCATGTGCGCACCTCATTGTTCAGGGAAGCGCATGAAAAAAGACGTGATTTGTCCGTACTGTGGCGAAGCCCGCAGTTGTTACCGCAATCCCACGCCCACCACGGACGTGGTTATTTACGATCCGACGCGCGGGGTGGTGATTATCGCGCGGGCCAATCCTCCTTTGGGCTATGCGCTGCCCGGCGGCTTCATCGACGAGGGCGAGCAGGCCGAGGCCGCCGCCGTGCGCGAAATGCGCGAAGAAACCGGCCTGGACGTGGAGCTGACCGGTCTGCTGGGCGTGTATTCTCGTCCGGATCGCGACCCGCGCCAGCACACTCTGAGCGTGGTCTTCACCGGCAGGCCGCGTGATCCTCTGGCCCTGCGCGCCGGAGACGACGCGGCCCAGGCCGCTTTTTATCCCCCGGACGCCCCGCCTGAACCCTTGGCCTTTGACCATGCCCGCATTCTGGCCGACTTCCGCGAGATTCTGGCCGGGCGGCGGACCTTGGGCGCGGTGGAGCCCTTGGCGCGGGAAAGGAACAGCTGATGGGCTACGCCAATCTGAGTCAGTGTCTGGCGGACTTGGAGGCCCAGGGGCAGCTCAAACGCGTGGACACGGAACTGGACCCGCATCTGGAACTGGCCGCCGTGCAGCGCCGGGCCTTCCGGGCCAAGGCTCCGGCCCTGTTGTTCACCAGGGTCAAGGACACGCCCTTTCCCATGCTGGCCAATCTCTTCGGCACGCATGAACGTCTGCGTTATATTTTCCGGGACAGCCTGCGGACTGTGGATGCCGTACTGGCGGCCAAGGCTGATTTCATGGCGGTCCTGCGGCGGCCCTGGCGTTCTCTGGCCGCTTTGCCCGGCCTGATTCATATGCTGCCGCGCGTCAAACGTGTTCAAGGCCGTGACGGCGGGCGGGGCGGCAAGGCTCCGGTGCTGGAATGCAGTTGCAATCTCGCGGATCTGCCGCGCCTGACCTGCTGGCCCCGGGACGGTGGTCCCTTTATCACCCTGCCCCTGGTTTATACCGAGGATCCCGACCGTCCCGGCCTGAACGCTTCCAATCTGGGCATGTACCGGGCGCATCCTCATGCGCGGCCAGCAGCACGTACT
>APFI01000327.1 GCA_000403945.1 Desulfovibrio sp. Dsv1 | reverse complement strand
GGGGGCCGTATTGCCATGGCGAGAGCATGGTGCCGGGGTAAAACAACATGGTTCCGGCGCCGGCATTGGGCCAGAGTTCGAGAATCAGGCCATGGCGGCCGCTCCGCAGGGTATGATATTGGACCGGATATCTGGACATGGGCGTCGCTCGGGCAGACGCGGCGTTCGCGCGGCCTTCCCTGGATAAAAATGAAGCCGGCCCCCAGAGGACCGGCCTGAAAAAACAGCGGGAAAAAGCGGCTTATTCCGCATCCGGGGCAGCGCCTTCCTCGCCGCTTTCCTCCCCTTCCTCTTCTTCCTTGGTCTTGGCCAGCACGCTGACTACAGCGAAGTTGCGATCGTACACGGCGCTCACATTGGCGGGCAACTGAAGGTCAGCCACGCTGATGGTGTCGTTGATGTCCATATCAGACACATCGACGGTGATCTTCTGGGGCATTTCCAACGGCTTGCTGCTCAGGCGCACGCTTTCGCGGTAGGTCTCCAGCACTCCGCCTAGCTTCACGCCGCGCGAAACGCCCACGAATTCCAGAGGCACGTCCACCTTGACTTCCTTGTTCAGGTCCACACCGTAGAAGTCGATGTGGGTAAAGCACTTCTTGTAGGGGTGGCGCTGCACCTGCCAGATCAGCACGGGATGCGTGCTCTTCTGGCCGTTTTCGTCGATCTCGAGGTTGAACACGGTGGTGTGGCCCACTTCCTCATAAATTTTTTCCAGAGGCAGGGTTGGAGCCTGCACGATAACGTTTTCGCCCCGGGCAGTGTAAAACACGCCGGGGATCAGAGCCTGGGAACGCAGACGGCCGCTGGGACCCTTGCCGC
>APFI01000326.1 GCA_000403945.1 Desulfovibrio sp. Dsv1 | reverse complement strand
ATTTGGCATTTTCCATGATTTTACTCGGAAGAGTCATCAGGGAATCATGAAATGACGTCTAGTCATCTAGTCATAGATATGAATTTACGCCGCCAGCCATATTCCGCCGGTGCCGCACGCAAGGACGTAGTATGCAACACAGCCGGCCCGGTTATTTACACCGCCGTGATGCTGGCGACCGCCTATGCCAGAATCAGTCAGATCCTGCGCCGCCAGATTAAAAACGGAGTCTGGCAGCCGGACGACCTGATCCCTGCGGAAAGCCGCTTGGCCCAGGAGCACGGCGTAAGCGTCGGCACCGCGCCTTGCGCGGGGAATGGCTGGAGCGAAAAAAATCTCCGGATCAATCAATAAAGGCCTGTTACGTGCGTCCGTCCTGAACCTTGCGCCAACCGCCTTGACAGGACCGGCGATCACGCGTAAGCTGTTGTTTCTCAAGGGGAGTAACTAGGTTCTTAGAAACTTGGGCGGTATCAACAGCATGACCTTTTTGGTCTGGTACCGCCGTCGGCCGCGCCGACCAGTGAGACCTTGGCAGCAATGCCAGGGTTTTTTTTTGTTTCAGGGTTGTTTTTTCCCGCGGATCAGCGCCCGCGCGCCGCGCATCTTTTGCCCAAGGAGACGTCATGTCGTTCAGCGCCCTGCGCCCCTATCTTCTGGCGGTACTGCTCACCGTGCCGGGTCTGGCCCTGCGTTTCGCACACCCGGACATTTCGCCGCTCTGGGTGGCGCTGCTTTCGGGCTTGGCCATTCTGGGAGCCTCCTTCCTGCTGACCTGGGCCTGTGAAGTGGCCCAGATGGACATTCCCCAGGCCGTGGCTGTGGCCGTGGTGGCCTTCATCGCCGTGTTGCCGGAATACGCGGTGGACATGTACTTCACCTGGATGGCTGGCCAGCACCCGGAAAGCGCTTATTCCCACTACGCCATCGCCAACATGACCGGGGCCAACCGGCTGCTCATCGGCGTGGGCTGGTCGGCCATCGTGCTGACCTTCGCCGGGCGCTTCCATTCGGCTGTGGCCCTGCACGACGACAAACGCACGGACGTGCTCTTTCTGGGCATGGCCACCCTCTACGCCTTACTGATCCCGCTCAAGGGTTCGCTGACCTGGATGGACGGCGTGGTCTTTCTGGCCATCTACGCCTGGTACCTCTGGATTATCGCCCGCCGTCCCTGCGGGGAAGAAGACCCCGAAGGCCCGGCAGCCGTGCTGGCCCTGCTGCCCAAAAAATCGCGGATGCGCGCTGTAATCGGCATTTTCATTTTCGCGGCAATGGTGATCCTCCTCAATGCCGAACCGTTCAGTGAAAATCTGGTGGCCAGCGGCAAGATGCTGGGCGTCAACGAATTCCTGCTGGTACAGTGGCTCGCGCCCATCGCGTCGGAAGCGCCGGAATTTATCGTGGCCCTGATGTTCGCCTTCCGGGGCAACGCCGGCCTGGCCCTGGGCAGTCTGCTTTCCTCCAAGCTCAATCAATGGACCCTGCTAGTGGGCATGATCCCCGGAGTGTACGCTGCTTCCTCGGGCGGGCTTTCCCACTCCATAAATCTTGACACCCACCAGTTCCAGGAAATATTATTGACCGCTGGGCAGTCGATCTTCGCGGTGGTCCTGCTGCTGGATCTGCGTCTGCATGTGCGCGAGGCATTCTGGCTTCTGGCGCTCTTCACGGCCCAGCTGCTTTCGCCCCTGTATGACGCGCAGCTTGATGCCATGCTGGGTCTGCCCCATGATCCGTTGCGTCTGCATTATTTTTACGCACAGGTCTACCTGGCCCTGGCTGCGGTGCTGGCGCTCAGGAACTGGCGCAAGGTCTGGCGGTTGCGCATGGGATTCAACGTCTAGCGCGGATTGACTTTGGGAGCAGATATCCTCAAAGTCGCAACACGCCCGCTCCGGATCCCGGCCACGCAAAAGCGTTGTGCTTGCGCGGCGGGCATCCGCGAGAGCGGACGCCGGAACAATCTCAAGAGGATACGTAATGTCCCGCGTTTTTTGCCATATCCCGCCGGTGCCGGCGAGATGGCTGCTGGCCGCGCTGCTGGCATGCGTCTGCTTTCCGGCGGCTCCGTCGCTGTGCGCGGCGGCCGAAGAAATACCGTCCCCGGCTGATTTCGTCGCGCCGGACGAGGAAAACAGCGCGCCTGAACAGGCCGTGTACCCCGGCGTGGTCAATGAGCGCATCCAGCGCGGCGGCGACGGCAAACCGACGCTCAGCCTGTACTATCCGGTTCTGAACCAGGCTGCTGTGGATGCTGACATCCGCCGTTGGGCCGCGGGCGTGGCGGACGCTTATGAGGAAGAAACGGGCAAGGCCGGCGAAGGCCCGGACAGTGAAAAGCCCACCAGTTACGGCATGTGGGATCTCACCGGCATGTTCGAACTTTCGCGCCCGTCCGAAGGTGTGGCCAGCGTGACCTTCAATGTCTACAGCTATACCGGCGGCGCCCACGGCAATCTGGAAATCACCTGTCTGAATTACGACCTGCGCACGGGACGACGCCTGAGTCTGGCGGATATGTTCAAGGATCCGGAAAAGGCCCTGCGGCTGATGTCCGCCTGGTCCCGGAAAGAACTCAGCAACTCTCTGGGCGAGGATGCGGATGACGATATGATCCGGGAGGGTGTGGCCCCTGATCTGCGTAATTTCGCCAATCTGACTCTGACGTCTCAGGGCCTTCGCATCGAGTTCCAGCCCTATCAGGTCGCGCCCTGGTCCGCCGGGCCGCAGCGTGTGGACATGCCCCTGGCGGAACTGGCCGCCGCCGGTCCCGAAGCCCAGATCTGGCCGCAGACCCCTGTTTCCAGCCACTGACATGCCGTCCGGATGGGCCGCGGGTGCTCTGTGATGAGATCATTGTCCATGCCTCGCGTATTTTGCTGTCTTCTGCCAACTCTGCTTTTCTGGATGTCGACAGCCACAGCTCAGGCCCTGCCCGTCACGTTCAACGTGTTGAACGGCGCTCTTGCCGCCGCTTCCCCGCCCCCGGCCAGTCCCCCGGATGACACGCCGACGGACAGCCTTGCCGGTGATCCCACCGGCAAGGAAGCGGCAGCGGCCGAAATTTCCGGCTCGCGGCGGCCCGGGGTTATTGACCACCTGCTCCAGCGCCCCCTGCCGGACGCTCCGGCGGAACCCGGCGGCAGGGCCGAAATCAGCATCAATTACCCCTCTGTGGGCAATAATGACGTTGACGCGGATATCCGCCAATGGGTCACGGGCATTGCCTGCGCCTTTGAGGAACATCTGGACATCAGCGTGTTCGGCCCGCCCGGCCTCCGGGGCGACGACACGGGCCCTGCTTTCGAACTGCTGGGTTCCTACAGCGTGTCCTGGCCGTCTGGCGCGGCGGTGAGCATCACCTTTGAAATCTGGAACTACACCGGCGGCGCGGGCAATCTGGACATCATGACGCTCAATTACAGCCTGATCACAGGGCAGCGGCTCGGCCTGGTGGACCTGTTTGAAGCGCCGGAAACCGCCCTCAACCTGATGTCCGCCTGGTCCCGTCAGGAACTGGCCCGCCGTTTCGGCGGCGGTTATCTGACCCAGACGCTCAGGGACGGCACCGCGCCCCTGGTGGAAAATTTCTCCAGCCTGACACTCACGCCCGAAGGCATCCGCATCAACTTTCAGCCCTATCAGGCCGCTCCCGGAGCCGCCGGAGCGCAGAAAGTGGACATGCCCCTGGAGGAACTGCTCCAGGCCCGGCCTCTGCTTGCCCTCTGGAACCGCTAACGACCTGTTCCCTATTGCCTTTTCGCCCTCAGCCAGCGCATGCTCACTCTGCGCCAAGGGCGGATATGTCCGGAGAAACGCCCTAGATGGCAGGTATTTCCACGTTTGTATTGATGACGCTTCCAAGACGGCTATGCGGCGGTCTTGCCGGATGAAACAGCGGAATAATCCGCAGTGAGGTTTTTATGGTTTGCCGTTGCCTGGCACGCCGAATACGGCATCAAGGTGGAACGCGTTCTGACGGATAACGGATCCTGTTATATGCCGCGGAAGTTCAAAAGGCCTGTCGCGATCCCTGGCATAAAGCATAAGAGCGCACGGTCCTGTCATCCCCAGACTAACGGCAAGGCGGAACGCTTCACCGGAACGGCCTTGAACGGGCGGGCTTACGCAAGCACGCATACCCGCTCGTGGAAGCGGACAGCGTCCCCGCCGGTCTGGACGCAATGTTACAGTTTGCCGCGTCCCCGCATGGCCCCTAGCGGAAAGCCTCCAGCCTCAAAACTCTCTTGGAGCGGGAACAGCGTGTTGACACTCTACAGCTAGCCCTTCTTCATATTGTCGATCAGGCCGGTCAGCGCCCGCGCCTGATCCGCCAGTTCCGCCACCGCGCCGGCGGCTTCGCGCATGGCCCGCGAGGTGTCCCCGGCAATGGCGTTGACCTGGGTAACGGAATTGTTGATTTCCTCGCTGGAGGCGGACTGCTGCTCCGAGGCTGTGGCGATGGCCCGCACCTGATCGGCTGTGGAATCGGCCATCTCAACGATCTGTTGCAGGGCCTCGCCGGATTTGCCGGCGAGCTCCGTGGCCTCTCCGATAATCCGCACGGTTTCCTCGACCTGGTCCGCGCTCTGCCCGGCACTCTGCTGAATGGTCAGGATGGCGTTGCCCACATCCGTGGTGGAGGCCATGGTTTTTTCGGCCAGCTTGCGCACCTCGTCCGCCACCACGGCGAAGCCGCGCCCGGCCTCGCCGGCGCGAGCCGCTTCAATGGCCGCGTTAAGGGCCAGCAGGTTGGTCTGGTCCGCGATATCCGAAATCACACCCATGATCCGGTCAATGGACTGGGCCTGTTCCGACAGCGTCCGCATGCCGTCCTTGAGTTCCAGGGACTGTTTTTCCACCCGGCGGATGCTGTCCACAGCCTGCGAAACCACCTGCGCCCCGGCCTCGGCCCGCTGTCGCGTGGCGGCGGACATTTCCGAGGCGGAACCCGCGTTCCGGGCCACTTCGGCCACGGTGGCGTTCATTTCCTCCATGGCGGTGGCGGTTTCCGTCACCCGCGCGGCCTGTTCCGCCGCGCCGCGTTCGGATTTCCCAATCTGGGCGGCAAGGCCGGCGGCCACGGAGCTGACCACTCCCACCATGCCTTCCAACCGCCCGGCGGCGGCCAGCATGCCCTCGCTCCGGGCGCTTTCGGCCCTGTGGCGAGCCTCTTCGGCCATGTTCATGGCTTCCTGGGCCTTGGCGGTTTCCCGTCGGGCCAGTTCCGACTGTTCCCCGACCTCGGCGAGACGAGTCTTGAGCGTTTTCACCATGACATGCAGAGCCCCGGCCAGCCTGCCGATTTCATCCCGCGCCCGCACCGAAAGCGACGCGTCCAGGTTCCCGTCGGCCACGGTCTCCGCATAGGCGGTGATGCGCTTGACGGGCGAGGCCAGCAGCCTGCCCATGATAAAGGCCGCCAGCGCGAAGACCAGGGTGATGCCCGTTGTGGCCAGCAGGGCGTTGCGCAAAGCCTCCTGCCGCACCTTGACCATAGGCGCCAGCGACTGGCCGACAAATTGCATGCCCACAGGCTTGCCCCCTGCGTTCAGGATTGGCCAGTAGACCGCATTAAAGGGCTTGCCCAAAAGCTCCAGACGGCTGAAGACGGTTTCCCCGCGTTGCAGCACGGCCTCGGACACGGCGGCGTTTGACAGGCGCGTGCCGATCATGCGCTTGCCGTCCTGCATCAGGGTGGTCATGGCGCGGACGTCGCCATTGAAAATGGTCACTTCCAGGCCGGTTTCCCTCTTCAGCCTGTCCACATAGGCTTCGCTGGTCAGGGAAATGCCGATACCCACAGTGCCCGCCACCTTGCCGTCACGCATCAGGGGCGCGCCGGCACGCAGGGTGAAGGGGATCAGCGCGCCGGGGACAAGGCCCACTGTGGATTTCCCCTGGAGGCCCGCTCTCACGGTTTCCTGACTGCTGAGGTCGTCGCCGTATTTCAGAGAATGACCCCGGGCAACCACCATGCCCTTCTCATCGGTGATGGCGATGAATTCCGATCCCGCCATATCCATCAACTTTTTGCCGATGGCGGCGGCAGCGGCGTGATCACGCCGCACCACAGCTTCAATCAGGTCGGGATTTTGGGCTATCAGCCGGGCTTCCCTCAAAAATTTCTCGCTGTTGGCATTGTAGACGGCGCTCGCAGCCGTTTTGCCCTGATTCGTCAAAGTCTCAATACTGGCTTCCAAGGGAGGTTCCAGAAGACGTATAGCCACCAGAAGCACTACCGCGCTGGCCAGAACCACAGCCGCGACAATAAGCGTGATGAGTTTTCCCGCGATTGATAAACGCATACTTTTCCTCGTTGTCGAACGACAGGTCGGGCAGAAGTGCGAAGCGTCTCCCCCGCGCCCTCCGGACATTTTCCCTATAATCGTGAACCAACCACAATATCAGACGGCTTCATCTATGAGCAAGATATCGGCGGATTCGACGCTTGCATTAGAGATAGGAGTCCTCTTTTTCCAGGTAATTGCGCACATAGTCGGCCGCGCCCTCTTCCAGCGAGGTGAAATCCAGAGGGCAGCCCGCGCGGGCCAGCCAATCCATGTCGGCGCGGGTGTAATTCTGGTATTTGCCGCGCAGCGTTTCGGGCATATCCACATAGTCGATACGGCATTCCCGCCCCAAGGCGGCAAACACGGCCCGGCCCAATTCGTTAAAGCTGCGGGCCGAGCCCGTGCCCACGTTGTGGATGCCGTTGACGTCCCCGCGCTCCAGCAGCCAGGCCATCAGCGCCGTGCAGTCCTTGACGTAGACAAAATCGCGCTTCTGCTCGCCGTCGGCCAGACCCGGCACATCGGATTTGAACAGCGCCAGCCGCCCGCACTCCCGGATCTGGCGGTGAGCCTTGACCACCACGCTCTGCATGGAACCCTTGTGGTATTCGTTGGGACCGTAGACATTGAAGAATTTCAGGCTGACCACCTCGCCGCACAGCTTCTCGCGCAGCAGCCAGAGGTCGAAGAGCTGTTTGGAATAACCGTACATGTTCAGGGGCGCGAGCCGGGGGATCAGGACCGGATCGTCGCTGAAGCCCAAGGAACCGTCGCCGTATGTGGCCGCCGAACTGGCATTGACGAAGCGCGCGCCCTTGTCCAGTGCGTAGCGGCAGAGATCGCGGCTGTAGTGAAAATTGTTTTCCATCAGGAAATCCGCGTCGCGCTCGGTGGTGGAGGAACAGGCCCCCAAGTGGACCACGGCCGAGATCTTCCAGGGCAGGGCGTCGCGTTGCAACATATCGTAAAAACGGTCGCGGCGCAGATAGTCCACATAGCGGCGTTTGACCAGATTACGCCATTTCTCGCTGCTGGCCAGATTGTCCACCACCACGATTTCGTCCAAATCCATATGGTTCAACTGCCAGAGCAGGGCGCTGCCGATAAAGCCCGCGCCCCCGGTAATCACGTGCATAAAGGCCTCCGTAAAATCATGCTAGCCCAAAGGCGGCGCGGCCGCAAGTCTTCGCGCCGGGGCTTCGCTGTCTGCCTGGCGGTGGCATGACGGTCTTCCTTTTTCGGTGATGCCACGCTGTCGGCAACAACGGGGGAGTGTCAATGGAAAGATCCGGACATGCCTGATCCTCCAGTCTGCCGGTTATGATCGCGGGCGTCTGCGGTATGAACGGGGGTACGGGCGGGATATATTCGCCAGGGGCTTCGCCGCCGTTATGCTGCTGCTTTTCCGGCATCTATGGCGGGGTGTGATCATGTTGCCCCGGGGCATCGCCGGAGCCGCGGGCAGTGCCTTTTTTGCGTCTGCCGGGCTGATCTGCATGATCGGCTGCCTCCAGAGCAGATACAGTATCCGCTTCGCGGGGCATACGCGCGGCCTGACGAAAACGCCCGATCCCGTGGTCCCGCCCGGCCGAGGACATCGGGCCGGGAAAACAGTGCCCGCCGGGTCCGCGCCCCCAGCCGAACCAATAGCGAACAGCGGGGAAACCCCGCCGCGCCCACAAGTTTGCCCGCGCAAGAAACGACGCACACAACCTCCACGGCGTCCGCCGAAACACCGCTGATCGCCCATAACTTCACGGACGAGCGCCTGATAGGCTTTCTTATGCTGTCACTTGGGGCGGTCGCGGATTCTCTATCCTCTTTCCATCGGCGGCGGGTCAGGTTCGGCTTTCTTTGCGGCCGGGCCGGGCATCGCCGTCATGACCAGCGGCAAACGCCGCCAGAGCATGCCTGTTTGCGCCCTGCACAATGGTGCCTGGAATGCGTTGCCCGGCGTGTGGTCCGCCCCTGTGAGCATCCCCTGTGCGGGCATCCTTGAGGCTGAAATGTGGCGCAACAACGCCCGCATCCACCTCAAAACATCCGGCGGCGAAAAAAACACTCTCCCGTTCGGCTTCATTCCGGGCGACAAGCGCGAGGAGATCCATACCGCCTTCGCGGCCAAAACGCGCGCACTGGGCATGCTGCGCGCGAGGCATAACGGCGCGCCGGACTGGACAGCGCGGGCCAAGTTTGCGAATATGGCCAGATTGATATTGCAAGGGGTAAGGTATGGAAGTGTGCATCGCCTATATGCACGGCAAGGCGGTCATGCTGGAGCTGCGGGGAGGCGTGGTCTTTCTCAACAATGAGCCCCAGCCCATCAAAAACGTCACCGAAGAGGAACTGGCGGCCTTCAGCGAGGCCGTCAGGGCCGTTCCCTACAGCACGGACCCGGGCTACGCGGCCCTGGTCAACGCCAAGCGCGCGGCCTTCATCGTCAACTTGCTGGGCCGGGCTGTGGGCGACGAGTGCATTTCCCAGTTGACCCACATTCTGGACCATGTGCACTATGCCGTGCTGGAATACCTTGAAGAAAACGGAGACAGCGATGCTTGAAATCCATGATCTGCACGTCTCGGTTCAGGGCACGCCGGTGCTCAAGGGTATCGGCCTGACCATCAAATCCGGCGAGACCTTCATTCTTTTCGGGCCCAACGGTTCGGGCAAAACCACCCTGCTGATGACCCTGATGGGCGTTTCCGGCTACGAAGTCACCCAGGGGCAAATCATTTTCAAAGGCAAGGACATCACCCGCGCGCCCATGCACGAACGGGCCCGCCTGGGCATCGGCATGTCCTTCCAGCGGCCGCCCACCATCCACGGCCTGCCCACGGGCAAACTGGTGGAACTTTGCGGCCGGGGACGGGAGATGGACATTCCGGCCATGGCCCGCACGGTGCACTTCGACCAGTTTCTGGACCGCGACGTCAACGCGGGTTTCTCCGGCGGCGAGATCAAGCGCTCGGAACTGCTGCAACTCATGGCCCAGCGGCCGGACCTCCTGCTCTTCGACGAGCCGGAATCCGGCGTGGACCTGGAAAACATGACTCTGGTGGGCAAAACCGTGCGCCGGATGCTGGACGGCGTGCCCAGCGCCTGTAGCGCCACCCTGCGCGAGCGGGAGAGGCGGCGCTCCACCAGCGGGCTGATCATCACCCACACCGGTCACATTCTGGAATACGTCAACGCGCACCGGGGCCAGGTCATGTACCACGGCAAGCTCTGCTGTGAGGCCCGGCCGCGCGAAATTCTCGATCACATCGCCAACCACGGCTACCAGGAATGCCTGCGCTGCCTAGCCGGGGACATGTACGGCAAAATCGCGGAGGCGCCCCTCCTATGAGCACTGTGGATCTCTCCCGCTTTTCCTTCAGCGGCGGCGAAAACGCCGCACCCATCGACGACCTGACCCGCTTGCCCGCCGAGGACCGCGAACGACTGGTGCTGGCGGGCATTGACGTCAACGACCGCCATGTCAGCGGCGCGTTCATGCAGCTCAACCACGCGGGCGTGCACTGCGAAACCCGCCAGGAAGGCCTGGACCTTATGGACATCCGCGCGGCCCTCGAAAAATACGACGGTCTGCCGCAATATTACTGGCAACTGCTCAATCCGGACAAGGATGATTTCACCCGCATGGCGCACGAGCACCTGAACGGAGGCTATTTCGTGCGGGCGCGCAAGGGCGCCAAACTGACCGAGCCCGTGCAATCCTGTATGTTTATCAAGGGGCACGGCGCGGGCCAGAGCATCCACAATATCGTGGTGGTGGAGGAAGGCGCGAAACTGCATATTCTGGGCGGTTGCGCCACCGCGCACGAGGCGCGCGACTCCGCCCATCTGGGCATTACCGAATACTATGTGGAAAGGGGTGGCAGGCTGACCTTCACCATGATCCACAACTGGGGCGAGAGCACCACGGTGCGGCCGCGCTCAGCCGGACGGGTGGAAGCCGGGGGCGTGTTCCAGAACAATTACATCCTGCTCAAGCCCGTGGGCGACCTGCAGATGTATCCGCTCATGGAGCTGGTCGGCTCCGGCGCGGTGGCCCGCTTCAATTCGGTCATCGTGGCCCCCTCTGGATCGTACGTGGACTGCGGCAACCGCATTGAGCTCAACGCCCCGGACACGCGCGGCGAAATCATCTCGCGCGTGCTGACCACGGGCGGCGCGGTGATCAACCGGGGCTACATCGGCGCGGCGGCGGCCCCGGCCAAAGGACATCTGGAATGCAAGGGCCTGATCATGGGCGGCGGGCGCATCCACGCCATCCCGGAGCTGAATAGCAATCAGGACGGGGTGGAGCTTTCACACGAGGCCGCTGTGGGCAAGATCGCCCAGGAGGAAATCGAATACCTCATGGCGCGCGGCCTGGACGGGGATGAAGCGGCCTCCACCATCGTGCGCGGCTTCCTCAATGTGGAAATCATGGGCCTACCCGCGCCGCTGAAAAAAGCCATGAACGACCAGATATCCCTGCTGGAAACCGGCCACGCCATGTAAGGCGCGGCGCGGAAGCGGCGGCAATTCCGGCCGGGGCGCATAACCTTGACCGGCGCGCCCGCTTCCGGCTATATGAAAGCTCTTGGGCCCATAGCTCAGTTGGTAGAGCCTCCGGCTCATAACCGGCAGGTCCCAGGTTCAAGTCCTGGTGGGCCCACCAAACAACAATCTCACGAAGTCCCGAAAAGCCTAAAAAGCCTTGCGGGACTTCGCTTTTCATGAGATTAGTAATCCCACGTCCTATCGCAAAGTCTAGCAACATACCGTCAAATTATCGGTATTTCTGGCGGTATTTATAGAATAGTATAATAAATAATATTTATATTTTAATATGTTGTGATATATATTCGCATCCTGATGACACCTTGGCGGACTTTGTTTTTATATGGTTTTACACTCTGCATGGATTCGCTAATGTCCGTTGACAGCCACAAATTTTCTAGGGTAACTTTTAGGGATAGCGGACTCCTTGAGGTTGTGCGCGGGATGGTTTGGCAAGCATGTGGGAATCTCGCGCCCAGCCATTCCCAAAAATGCCATCCCTCTTTGGGGCCAGATTTTTCCTGTGGCAGAGGAAGCCCATTGCGGAGGTGGAACCTACGGACATTCCGGATGCCGCCCGGCGGGTTGGGCAGACCGGAGCTATTGAGACTGCCCCTCTTCAGCATTCCGCTCATGCGCAGCGGTCTCAGTCCGCAATCCTCGCTCTTCCACCGCTTTCTGACGGCCACCGTCCTCATGGCCGTCATTCTGCCGCCCTGCCGCAGCTCCCCAAGCTGGCCGGACTAAGCCTCATGTACATGCCGGGCACCCTGACATTTTTCTGGAGTTTCGCCTACCTGCCCAGCGGCGCGGCGGCCATCATTCACTATTCTCTATCCGGTCATGTTCTTCATGGCGCTCTTTTCCGGGGACGCTTCTCCCCCATGACGACCCTGGGCATCCTGCTGTCCCCCGGGCGGCGTGTTTCTGCCGGGCAACGCCTCCCCAAGCCAAGCGGATCACGGACAAAGGGTTGAGCTGGCTCTGCTCTCGACCCCGTGCAACGCGCTCCACGTCACCGGCATCTCCGCCGCCCGCCTGAGCTGCAATCGCCTTCTGGCCGCGCTTTTCAGCGCCCTGACCCGGCTCTGGGCAACGCCCTGAGCATGGACAGCTTCCAAATGGCTGGCGCGCCGCCGCAAGGCCCCGGACGGCGGCGCGTCCTTCCTGGGAAGGTCAGATGCGCCGGGCGCGGGTATGCTCAACAAAGGAACAGGGCAAGCCCACCACGCATTTGCCGCGGATGTCCGCGCCCGGATAGACAGCTTCGCCCTTCCCGCACATTTCCGGGCAATCCGGCGATCAAAGCCGCGCTCAACGCCCCGGTGGGACACTGACGGGCGCAGAGGCGACATGCTTCTGGGACCAGCGGATGTAGATGATCTCGCGGCTATGCCCGCGCCCTGACGCCTTCCGCCAGACGCTCATCAAGCTCGGTGGCCATGGCGTTGGCGTTCAGACAGGCCTCGACCCAGACGGCGGAGCAGTTGAAAGCCCTCCCTATTGCTGGCGGCCACAGCCTTTTTGAAAGGGATGAACCAGAAAATCACGGTCCGTGCTCCCGGCAGATACTCTTCCGGCAGATAACGGTTTGGGACAGGCCGCTCCCGCAAGCGGGCGAAAAGTGTGTCGCGGGCGTCGGCGCAGCGCGCCAGCGGCTGTTCCCAGATCATTTCCAGCCCATTCTTTTCCGCATAGTCCCGAACCAACGCCACAATTCCGCCGCAATAGCCTCCCGCATAGCCGCCCCCGGGGTTATTCGCGGGGCGCGCATGCGGCGAGCCTCTTTCAGCCACAGAACGCCGCTAGATGCGGGTCAACGCTTTACGGGGTCGGGTGGATAGGCTATGATCAATAAATAACCACACAAGCAATTGCAATGGTTGAAAATCGTCCCTTTCCGGCTTCGGCCGCATGGGGGTGCAACAGCTTTGAGGTGCGCATGAACACCACTGTCCGCTATTCCGCCACAGTCCCCGCCGGCATTAATCCTCTGGGACGCAAGGGCATGGTCAGCACGCCCCACTATCTGGCCTCCCAGGCCGGGCTGGATGCCCTGCGCCGGGGTGGCACGGCCGTGGACGCGGCCATTGCCGCGTCAGCCGTGCTGTCCGTGGTCTATCCGCACATGTGCGGCCTGGGCGGCGACAGCTTCTGGCTGATTTACGACGCCGCTCGCGGCGAACTCAAGGCCCTGAACGCCAGTGGCCGGGCCGCCGCCTCGGCATGCCCGGAACTTTACGGGGCCAGGGGCTTCAAGGCCGTGCCCGCGCGCGGCTATCTGGCGGTCAATACCGTGCCCGGCGCGGTTTCCGGCTGGGACGAGGCTTTCCGGCTGAGCCGGGAGAGCATGGGTTCGCCCCTCTCTTGGGCGGAACTACTGGACGCGGCGCGCGGCTACGCGGAAGACGGATTCGCGGTGGGGCATTCCCTGGCCCACTGGCTGGCCGTGGACACCAGCGGCCAGGGCGCGGGACGCGGTCTGCACCAGTTTCCGGCCTTTCTGGAGATCTTCTGCAAGGAAAACGGCCGCCCCTATGCCGAAGGTGAAATTCTGCGCCAGCCCGATCTGGCCCAAAGTCTGGCCCGGCTGGCCCAGAACGGCGCGGACGAATTTTATCGCGGCGGCATCGCCCGCGCCATCGCGGACAGCATGATGCTGCACAGCGGCCTGCTGACCGTGGGAGATCTGGCTGGCCACCATGCGGACTGGGCGGAACCGTTGCGCGTGCCCTACCGCGACCTCACGGCCTGCAGCGCGCCGCCCAACAGCCAGGGCATAGCCGCGCTGGAAATCCTGAACATCTGCAACAACATTGATCTGGCCGCGCTGGGCGAAGGCGGCGCCGACTACTACCAGGCCTTGGTGGAAGCCACGCGCCTAGCCTTTCAGGACCGGGACCGCTGGCTCACGGACCCGGCCCATACGGACATCCCGCTGGACCGGCTGCTCTCGCCGGAATACGGTCGGGAACAGGCGGCGCGCATTTCCCTGGAAAAAAGCATGGGCTCCCTGCCGCCCCTGTCGCCAAGCGGGGACACGGTCTGGCTGGGCGTGGTGGACGCGACGGGCAACGCCGTCTCCATGCTCCAGAGCATCTATCACGAGTTCGGATCGGGCATGGTGGCCGCAGGCACAGGCATTCTTTTGCAGAATCGGGGCTGCGCCTTCTCCCTGGACCCGGCGCACGTCAACCGTCTGGAGCCGGGCAAGCGCACCATGCACACCCTGACTCCGGCCATGCTGCTCAAGGACGGCAAGCCCCGGCTGGTCTGCGGCAGCATGGGCGGCGAGGGCCAGCCCCAGACCTTGGCCGCCCTGACCACTCGCATTGTGGACTTCGGTCTGGCCCCGCAGGACGCGGTTAACGCCCCGCGCTGGCTGCTGGGCCGGAGCTGGGGCGCGCCCGACAACGACCTCAAGCTGGAAGGCCGCATTCCCGGAAACGTCGCCGAAGACTTGCGGCGGCGCGGCCAGCCCGTGTTCATGGTGGAGGATTATACGGAAATCATGGGCCACGCCGGGGCCATTCTCTGTGACAGGGACGGCCTGCTGCAAGGGGCGGCTGATCCTCGCGGCGACGGCCAGGCTGTGTCGCTGTAAAAGAGAGGCCTGGAAGCCGAAGCCTCCAGGCCCCTTTTAGCGTTTTCAGAGCGCCGTCCCGCCAAGCTCCAGCAGCACCGTTGCCAGCCGCGTGGCCAGAATCTCGTCCTCCTCGGGCTTGCGCCCGCTAACCCCCACGCCGCCCAGAGTGCGGCCGTCCCAGGCCAAGGGCACGCCGCCCGCCAGGCTGGTCAGCCGGGGCGCGGGGCCGTCGCAAAAATCCGCCAGAGTCAGACGTTCGCGCTCCAGCCGGGCGTGCAGGGCGCTGGTGCTTGTTTCCAGCACGGCGGAGGTATAGGCCTTGCCCACGGCAATAGGCGTGCCACGCCGTTTGCCTCCGGCCATGCGCGAGTAGTGCAGCAAATCCCCCACCGCATCACAGACCGCGATGCACAGGGGCGCGCCGCCGTCTCTTTCCGCCTCCGCAGCCAGAGTGGCGACGGCCGCCAGGATGTGTCTGTGGTTCAGAATACCGGACTGGCCAGGCATGGCAATCCTCCTTGCAACAGGGCATGCTCTATAAAAGGAAGAGCGACAAACCCGGCCAGTACGTCACCAGCATCAGAATGGTCAGCATGGTCAGGATAAAGGGCGCCGCCGCCCGCGAAACCATCTCGATTTTCTGTTTGGTAATGCCGCAGGCCACAAAGAGGTTCACGCCCACCGGCGGCGTCACAAAACCGATGGCCAGATTGACCACCATGATCACGCCGAAGTGGATGGGATCCACGCCCACCTTGGTCACCAGGGGCAGCAGAATGGGCGTGAGGATCACGATGGCCGCCAGGGCCTCCATGAAGGTGCCCACCCAGAGCAGCAGCACGTTGATCAGCAGCAAAATGGCGATCTTGTTGCTGGTCAGGTCCAGAATGGCCGCCGCGATGCGCTCGGGCACCTGTTCCAAGGTCATTACATTGCCGAAAATGGTGGCCATGGACATAAGCATGATGATGACCGCCGAGGTCTGGGCCGACTCCACACAGCATTTCCAGAGCGAGGCCAGGGAAAGCTCACGGTAGACGAAAAGCCCTATCAGCATGCCGTACATGGCGGCAATGGCCGCCGCCTCGGTGGGGGTCATCAGACCGCCGTAAATGCCGCCCAGCACGATGACCGGCACCAGCAGAGCCCACTTGGCCTCCCAGACGGCGCGGCCCATGGTCTTCAGGCTGCGGTTACGGGATTCGCCGCGCCAGCCGTTCTTGCGGGCGATGACATAAGCCGTGCCCATCAGGGCCAAGCCGGTGAGGATGCCCGGCGTGATGCCCGCCAGAAAGAGCTTGCCCACCGAAGCCTGTCCGGCCACGCCGTAGACCACAAAGGGATTGCTGGGCGGGATCATCACGCCGATGGCCCCGGCGGCGGCCACCACGGCGGCGGCGAAGAGCTTGTCGTAGCCGCGCTCAATCATGGCCGGGATGGTCAGGGTGCCGATGGCTGCCACCGTGGCCGGGCCGGAGCCGCTGATGGCCGCGAAAAACATGCAGGTGGCGATGCTGGCCAGGGCCATGCCTCCGGCCAGACCGCCCACCAGTTCGTCGGCCAGGGCCAGCAGGCGGCGGGAAAGCCCGCCCGCGCCCATGAACACCCCGGCCGCGATGAAGAAGGGGATGGCCATGATGGGGAAATTGTCGATGGAAGTGAAGGCCACGGTGGCGATATAGTTCACGGGCAAGGTGCCCGCGCCCACCACGGTCATCAGGGCCGCGATGCCCAGGGAAAAGGCGATAGGCACACCGAGCAGCAGCAGCACCACAAAATAACCGAAGAGCAGCGCAATGGCGTTGAGATCGTCGAAAAGCAGCACCGGCGAGAAAAGCAGGGCCGTAAAGACCGCCCCGGACAGTGCGTCCCGCCAGGACACGGTCCGCAGTTGCGCCGCCAGGTCTTCCAGGGCGCGCAGGGTCATCAGGCCGAAGCCCAGAGGCAGGATCAGATAGGGTATGGCGTAGGGAATGCGCAGGGCCGCCGTCACTTGGGGCATGGCCAACTGCATGCGGATGTGCTCCACGCCCTCCACAAACACAAAGGCGCTCAGGATCAGCAGGCAGAGATCCACCACGATCCAACTTATGCCTTGAACGCGGGATGGCAGCCGGTCATAGATGATGTCCACGCGGATATTGCCGCGCTGGCGGATGGCCAGGGGAATGGCCAGATAGGAAATCCAGATGAAGATGTAGCGGGCCATCTCTTCGGACCAGACCGACAGGCCCACATAGAGGGAAACAGTCTCCCGGATTTTGCCCACCGGCAGAAAACCATCCAGCCAAGCGCTGAAGCGGGGCCCGTCCAGCAGAGCCAGCAGTTCGGTGATGGAGTAGCGGTAGACGGTCTGGTAGGTGATGATCACGATCATCAGGAGCATGCCCGCAACCAGGAAGGGCTTTTCCAGATTGGCGTCGAGCATGCGCGGAAATTTACGGGCGGATGAGGACATGGGGTACTCCATGCGGCAAACGGCCGGGAAGGAGGCGCCGGGCCATTCCAGTCAATGGGCCGGGTGGCGGAAATGACGGGACCGGCGGGACCGCCCCGAGACGGATGGCGAAACATGCGGGGGCAGTCCGGGTCCGGGGGGCGCGTCCGTCACGATCCCGGACCCGAACGGACGGTTATTTCTGGGTTTCAAGCACCATTTCCACCAGTTCGGGCGGGAACTTGTCCTTGAATTTGTCCCAGACCGGGCGAGTGGCCTTGCGGAATTCGTCAAGCCGCGCGTCGGTCAGGTCCACAATCTTGATGCCGGCCTTGACGAAGCCTTCGCGGGCTTCGGCCTCGTTCCTGGGATAAAGGGTCCCGCGCTGGTAGGCCAAGGCTTCAGCCGCGGCTTCGCGTACGACTTTCCGAGCTTCGGGAGACAGTTTGTCCCACCATGCCTTGTTGGCCATCATGACCTGCATGCCGTAGTTGTGGGCCGAGGTCACGGCATACTTCAGCACTTCGTGATGCTTTGCGCCGTACATGTGCGGGAAGGTGTTGCCTTCGCCGTCCACGGTGCCCTGCTGCAGAGCCGTATAGGTTTCGCCCCAGGCCACAGGCGTGGGATTCATTTTCAGGACCTTGGCCACTTCCACTTCCACAGCGGAGTCTGTGGTGCGCATCTTCAGACCGGCCAGGTCTTCCACCTTGGACACCGGGCGGTTGATGGTCACAAAGTTGCGGTAGCCGTATTCGGCGTACATGATTGGCTCCAGACCGATGTCATGGGCGACCTTCTCGAAATACTTGCCCAACTCGCCGGAATCAATGGCCTTGTACAGTTTTTCCTGATTCTTGGGGCTGGTGATGTACGGCAGATCAAAAACCTGATAGAGGGGAGAAAAATTGGCCATGTTGGGTGTGGAGCTCACAGCCATTTCAAGACTGCCCTTCTGGGCTCCTTCCATCAGCACGCGGTCGCTGCCCAGGATGGCATTGGGGAACACCTGGACCTTGATCTTGCCGCCGCTTTTCTGTTCCACTAGTTCTTTGAACTTTTCAAAGGCCAGGGTAATGTGATTGCCCGGGGGCGTGGTATGGGCCACCCGGAATTTGATTTTGGGGCCGTTGTAGTCGGTGGCACGGGCCGTCACGGCCGGTCCCGCCATCAGGGACAACGCGGCCGCGAAGCCCGCTGCAAGAAAGAATCTTCTGTTCATGACAACCTCCTGCCTCTTTTCAGGTTATGGCGTCGCAATAACGCCTTGCCGGGGCCGTATCTCTCAACCTAAACCGCGCGGCGTTTGCGGCGCCGGTTTTCCAGTAATGTTCCTTTCAGCACAAAGTCCGGAAGTCAGCAATCGTTCGAGGGGGTATTTTGCGGAAGCGCGCCGGAAATCCTTTTTGCGCGTAGCCCGCAACAGGCGTCATACCTAAAAGAATGACATGTATATCTCATTGAAATAAAAATGGAAGCTGATTATAGTGCAGGCACGCCGCCCACACGTTCCCTGCCGCGGCAAAACGCGCAAACCTGAATCTTTTCGCGCAGATCAACAAAGCGCCGTCAGCCGCCAAGTATCAGAAAATGCCCGCGCCGGAAGATGACCTCCTTTTTTACCGGATGTTGTGCAAGTTATCGCAGCCTCAATGCTCATGACAGCGCCATCCGCGAAGAACTGAAATTTACCGGGCGGCACGGCGCAAAGGAAACTCGGCGCAGATATTGAACATGCCGCGAGATCAATTTTCCTCTACAATGCCGTCGGGGAAAAGACGGCAGTATGGCTGGCGGAGCGTCCGGCCCCGCCAAGAACCGGTATTGTCCAAGTATGGCATGCGTTCGAGCCGCATGCATCCCGCGCTTTCCATTATAGCAATATATTATTCATGTTATTATCTTATATATCTAACTGAAAGGCATGAGATGAGGTTGGAAGAAGTTGAAAAACAAGCGCCTTTTGAAAATAAATCTGATTATCGCCATCATTCTGACCATCTGATTCGCGCTTATTGCCGTACTCAGCTATCTCGAAAATTACAAGATATACATGGACAAGACGGGGCGGTATCACAATTTCAGAGGCATGGACCGCCCCTGACGAAGAAAAATCCGGAAAACGCCTAGTATTTCCACCTGCTGGACAGCGCGCTGGACTACCCGCTGGAGGTGGACAACGACGAGACGCAGGGGCGGACAATGCAATCACCGTCTTTGTAAACTGAAAAATCAAAGATGCCGCCGGACTCTCCGCATCGACGGCGAGACATGGCGGTTAACTTCGCTCGGGGTACGCCTTGAAAGAGCTTCGCTATATTCTGGGTGCTGGTTGTCTGAATGCCTGGCTCTGGCTGGCTTTCCGCAGCTACGGCGACCCTGAGCCGTTCCTGTTCAACGATGAATTCGGACGGCTTTTCGCCGTGCTGCCCTGCGCCGCGCTGTTTCTGCTTCTGATCGGCCTGTGGCGGGAACGTCTGCGCGCCGAGGGCATGCTGTCCCGGCTCTGGATCGCGGGCTGCGCCGGTCTGTGCAGCCCGTTGCTACTGAGCCTGAATATCCCACTGCTCGCCAACGCCGCAGCCGGGACGGCCGTCAGCGCCCTGGCGGGTTTCGGCTTTGCCGTGGGTTTCGTGGTGCTGGGCATGGGCGTGGCCTCGCTGCCACGCCGGGGCATTCTGGTGGTGGTCAGCTCCGGCATCATCGTCAGCCGCGCCCTGATCCACGGCATGCTGGCCCTGCGGCCGGAAGGCCTTTTACTTATGCCCGTGGTCTTCGCCCTGGCGGCCAAATTGCTGCTGGAGCCGCCCGCCGCCGCTCAGCCGCTGCGGGACGGGGAAAGCCGCGCCCCCTCCGGCCAGGACGGCGCGCCGGAATTTGCCGCCGTTTCCGCGTTGCACGACCCGGCCGGCCTGATCAATCTGTGGTTGGTCTACGCCGTCTACTCCCTGACCGGCTTCAGTCACGGCCTTTACTACAGTCTTCTGGCCGTCATGGAACCCCTGCTGCCCCGACTGAAGCCGCATCTGCTGCTCATTGTGGTGCTGAGCTGCCTGATTTCCCCGCTCTGCATCCATCTGGCGCGGCGAGCTTTCATCTGGCGCACCGTTCTGCTCATGGGACCGCTGCTGGTGGTGGGTTATACGGCCTGGCCGCTGCTGCACCGTGAATCCCCGGCCCTTTCTCTGGACAGTCTGCACTTCGCCTGCACCCTTTTGGGCGTCTACAGCTACACCACCCTCTTTTACGCGGCCTCCTGGCTGAACGCCCGCCGCCAGGGCAACGGCATCCGGTTCATCGGCATGGGCGAAGCCATTCTGCTCTTCAGCCTGCTGCTGGGCACCTACGCCCTGCCCGGCATCCGCGCCAGCCTTTCCCACGGTACCACGGTCAACTACCTGTTCGCCCTGCTGGCCGTCACCATCCTGCTTTCCAGTTCAACCTATGTCTTTCTGCTGGAGCGGATGGGCTTCTGGGAGGCCGCGCCGCACGGACGCCCGGTACGTCCCATGCCCCCCCTGCCGGACGCGTTCTCGCCCGTGACCTCGCTCGGGCCTTCGGCCGGAAACGCGGCGCAGGCCCCGCAAACCCAGCAGGAGGAAGGCCAGACCGGCGCGGAAAGTCTGAGCCGGGAGGAATGCGTGCAGCTTTTCCGCCAGTGCGGGCTGACCCGCCAGCAGGCGCTCATCGCGGCCATGCTGACCCAGAAACACAATGACGCCGCTATCTGCGCCAGCCTGAACATCTCGCCCAGCACACTGAAAACCCATATCCGCAATATCCTGCGGCGGCTGAACATCAACAGCCGTCATGAACTGCCCTGGCTCGTCTGCCATGCGGCGGGCGGACAGAACGAGGAATAGACGCGGGCATCTTTTGGCAGCGCCACGCCCACGCTTATACATCAAATCCGTACAGAGAGAGTAACCGGATTCTTGAAATCCAGGCGGCGGTGTCAACAGCGTGACCTTTCAGTCTGGCGGCGCTGCCGGTAACGCCGATCAGTGAGCCCCTGGCATTGAGCGATGCCCAAGGTTTTTTGCCGGACCGCCGCTTTCCCCTCCTGTAACGTCGGCCGCCGCGCGGCCGCAAACGCAAAGGAGAGTGACATGAAGGACATGCTCAATACTCCCGGCCTGGACGACGCGACTTCGGCCGTTCAGGAACACCCCGGCAGTCTGGCGGAAAACGCGCGGGATCCGGCTCAGGAACCGCTTGCACCCGTGCGGGAGCATTGAGACGGCGCGGGCGAAGCCCCGCAACAGATGGGGGAAACTCAAGCCCGAAGCCCTGGCGGACGGCTTGAGCGGCATGCCGGGGAATCTGCCGGGCGGATTTTTCGGCAAAAAGGACTGATCCGGGACCGTTCGGACAAGGCCCGAACGTAAACGCATGTTCGCAGCAATCCCACAAAGGATTGCCCTGAACAGGCGGAACAGCGGATCGCGCCTATTTTTCAATCCAAGGCAACAGGGCGTCCACGATCTTGCGGGCCTGATCGGCGCTGGAAATGGTGAACTTGGACTGCTGGCGGTATTCGCCGCCCGACTTTTTATAACGCCGGATCACATACTTGTCCGGGCCGTAGTCGCCGCTTTCCGGCCGCCACTGCTGGTAACGGAACAGAATGGTGGTCCACGCGCCCTTGCTCAGCACCACCTTGTCCAGCTCGTTGATCAGAATCTGGCCGTTTTCCTCATACTGCACTGTAAGATCGTCGATGGATTCGTTCAAGACTTCCTCGCAACAGGCGCGATAGACGCGGCGGAACCGCCTGTCCCCGGCCGCGCTGTTAAACCCATGTGATGCTGAGCGGCTTTTGAAGCGTCGCGCGGAGCGAGGCTTCCCTAAACGCCGGTGTAGTTGGCCAGCACCCCCTTAACGGTTTCTGGCAGATCCGGCGGCTGCAGCACCATATCCGCCGGGCCGGGGCCGTAGCGGTTGGCGGTGCTCTGCGCTGCGGCGGTCATGGCCATCAGCCGCTCGGGTATGGTCAGCTCCCGTCCGCTGCTTATTTCCCGTCCCAGCATGGTCAGCACGTTCTCTGTAATGTTCACCGGCTTGATGCTGTTGTGTTCCATAGTGCGGGCCTCCTTTTGTGAACACTACCCTACAATTTTCATCGGCGGTTCGCAAGATGACTTTAGGGGACGGGATTTGACGCCCGCCGTGCGGCAGAATCCGGTTCTACCGCCGCAGCAGCATCAGTGTGTAACGCTCCACCGGCGCAAAGTCGTCACTGAGCGCGGGCGTGTCCGCAGGCACAGGCCCGGCGTAGCGCGCGGACAACATTACGTCCGTCTCGGCGGCCGACGGGCCCGCAGCGAGGGCCGAAACCGGGAGAGAGACGCGCCCGGGCTCGGGAAAAGCCAGCAACATCAGATTCTGCACCTCGCCGGGCCGGGCCGGTCTGCCCACGCAATAGACGCGCACCTCGACGAAAGCGGCGGCCAGGGAGTGGTAAATGCCCCGGAACAGCCGCCCGTCCGGCCCCTCCACGGCGGAGATCACGTTCATTAGCAAGGCTCCGCCAGGGGCCACCGCCCGGCGCAGCTCTCGGGCCGCCTCCACCGTGCCCATCTGAAAGGGTACGGAATAGTACGAATTGAAGACATCCACAAAAACAAGGTCATAACGCTCTTGCTGGCGGTTGAGAAAAGCGCGGGCATCCTCATGTCGTAACGTGAGCCGGGGGTCATCCTTCAGGCCGAACCAGCGTCGAGAGACTGCGGTCATGGCCGGGTCCAGTTCCACCACGGTCAGGCGCAGGACGGCGGCATCCAGGCCGCTTTTGCCCGCCAGCAGCCACTTGGGCACGGAATAGCCCCCGCCGCCGAGCATCAGCACCTTGCGCGCGCCTGGCACGTGGCGCGGCCCCAGTGCGTAAAAACGGGTATAGTCAAAATAGAGTTCATCCGGGGCGTCCAGCAACATGCCGGACTGGCTGTAACCGGGATCCGTGACCATCAGGCGCACGGCGCGGCCGTCGCGGGCGCGATCCGCGCCGTCCATGACCCGGATGCTGTTGTACGGGCTCTCCACTAGGCGCGTGCCGCTCTTTTCCGCCAGCCAGCGCCCGTACAGACTGTCCTGCAGGGCCAGCAAGGCGCAGAGCGCCAGAAGCAGCAGGCGCGGCCAGGGTCTGGCGGGCGCGTTGCAGAGGGAGAGGGCCAGCATGCAGAGGGCCACGCCCCAGAGGATGGCCGTGCTGCCGAAAAAGGAAATCAGCACAAAGCCGCCCAGAAAGGTGCCCAGAATGCTGCCCGCCGTGGACAGTGCGTAGATCCGCCCCACCATGCCCCCTGCGGTGTCCACGCTGACGATGCGCAGGCGGATCACGTAGGGCGTGATCATGCCGAAAAAAAAGGCGGGCACGGCGAAAATGCCCAGCGCGGCGGCCATGGCGGCCAGGTAGAGATTGCTCACGCACTGGGTCACGCCCGCGCCCACCGCCGTGTGGCAGAAGGCCGTCAGCCCACAGCCCAGCCCGACTCCGGCCAGTGCCTGGCCCAGCCCCCGGCGGGAAAGCGTTTTGTCCGCGAAGCGGCCCCCGGCCCAGGCTCCCAAGGCCAGACAGGCCAGCACCACGCCGATGAGACTGGTCCAGACAACGGCAGAAGTGCCCACATGCGGGGCCAGCACCCGGCCGCCCACCATTTCCAGCACCATGACCAGCGCGCCGCTCAAAAAAACCGTCAGTTCCAGCATGCACAGTCCTCTTCGCGGCGGACGGCACGGATCAGGCCGCGAATCCGCCGTCAGCCGCGCTTCCTTTCGAAAAAATCCCGCAGCAGGGCCGCGCAGGCATCTGCCCGCACTCCGCCCATGTGCCAGACCCGGTGATTGCAGAAAGGGGCATCCAGATATTCGGCACGGGAAATCACGGCCCCGGCCAGATCGTCCGCCGCGCCGTAAACCACCCCGGCCAGACGCGCATGCGCCAAGGCCGCCGCGCACATGGCGCAGGGCTCCAGGGTGACCGCCAGCACACAGCCGTTCAGGCGGTAATTGCCCAGCGCCGCGCCCCCCGCGCGCAGGGCCAGGATCTCGGCGTGGGCCGTGGGGTCGCGCAGGGCCACGGACGCGTTGCGGCATTGCGCCAGCATCCGCCCGTCCGGCCCGGCCAGCGCCGCGCCCACCGGCACCTCGCCGTCCGCCGCCGCCAGACGGGCCTGGGCCAGGGCCAGATCCATCAGTCCTGCCCAGCTCAGGCCCGGCGGCGGGTCGGGCACAGGCCCGGCAGGCGCGAAAACTCGCGGGGCCGCTACAGAATGATGATCTTGCACAGGTGGTTGACCACTTCCTCGGGCGTGTCGCAGACCGTGATCAGCTTCTCGATCTCCGTCTCATGGATAAAGCCGCCGGCGGCCATGCTTTTACGCAGCCATTCCAGCATGCCGCTCCAGAAACGGGAATCGTACAGGATAATGGGGAAAGGCCGGGTGCGGCCGGTCTGGGCCAGCACAAAGGCCTCGGAAAACTCGTCGATGGTGCCCATGCCGCCAGGCATGACCACATAGGCCATGGCGTACTTCACGAACATGAACTTGCGGATGAAAAAATACCGGAAATTGCAGCGGGTTTTCACATACATGTTGCAGCCCTGCTCGTGCGGCAGGTGGATGTGCAACCCCACGGATTCGCCCCCGGCGTCAAAAGCGCCCTTGTTGGCCGCCTCCATGATGCCCGGGCCGCCGCCGGTGATGATGCCGAAGCCCGTGTTCACCAGCATGTGGGCAATTTTTTCGGCGTCCTGGTATTCCTGCATGTCCGGCGTGCAGCGGGCCGAACCGAAAATGGAAATGCAGTTGGTCTTCAGGGCGTTCAGCGTGTCCAGGGCCTGCACCATTTCCGCCATGATCCGGAATGTGCGCCAGGATTCGGTGGTTACAGAGGTCAGATCGTCCACAATATTCTGCCGTAGTTCAGGCATAACCGCTCCTTGCGGGAAGAACCGATGTCACGGCGGCGTATCCGCCGGAGCCCGCGCACGCGGGCGAGAGCGCGTTTAGTATACGTAAGCCGGAGCGCGGCGGCAAGAGCGCGGCGGATGCCACGTGCCGGGCGGAGGGCTCCACACTCCTTCCTTATTTGTTAGCCTGATAGCCCGGCGAGCGAACAAAAGGGGCAAAGCCACCTTTGCTCCGCCGAAACGAAACGCAGGAGGATGGCTGGTGTCGGGAGGATCCTAAAAACTAAGATTTTTCGGCGCCGGCAAGGAAAATGGCGCTTTTTGCACGGAACGGACTCAAGTACGTGAGAAGCAAAAAGCGCCAAATGAGGCCGTCAGAGCCGAAAAGACTGGTTTTGACGGATAATCCCGACAAATAACAGGCCGCAAAAGCTGCAATAAGCCGCCTCGGCCCGATCCGCCGTTTTTCCCGTGGTTTGACAGGGCGGCGGGCTGCGGATATGTGAAATGTTGCCGTCCTGCCGCCCAGCCACCCAGCGCGCGTCAGGACCCGCCCTTCACCACCCACCGGAGTGCATATGAAAGTACAATTCCTGGGAGCGGCCAAAACAGTGACCGGATCCTGCTATATGGTCGAGGCCTGCGGCAAGCGTTTCTGCGTGGACTGCGGCATGCACCAAGGCAACAAGGCCATTGAGCAGCGCAACCGCGACGCCAAGCCCTACCAGCCCGAAAACATTGATTTCGTCCTGATCACCCACGCCCATATCGACCATTCTGGCCTGCTGCCCCTGCTGACCAAAAACGGTTTCGGCAAGCCCGTCTACTGCACCAAGGCCACCAGCGACCTGCTGGAAATCATGCTGCAGGACAGCGCCCACATCCAGGAGATGGAA